>JBJEQM010000201.1:0-7366 GCA_051881755.1 Oscillospiraceae bacterium | reverse complement strand
CGCCCTCCAGAATGTATGTAACTACCGCTTCGACGCTGTCCTCGCGGCGGTGAAACTCACGCTGTACATCGATTATCACGATGTCCTCGCCGTCAAGGAAGTTTTTCTCGTACCGCGCCACGGCTTCGTCCAGAAGCGCCTCCGCCTCCTCGGGAGTGTACGTTATCTCCTGCTCGGTATAGGGCATATACTCCGAAAATACCGTGCCTACCGGCAATGTCAGCCCGAGAAAATTGACGTACTCCAGCCGCTCGTCAAGGTCGCAGGGAAAATCGTCCTTGTCGTTGAGATAAAGGGGTATGCGCAGACCCAGGATATATAGTGAACGCCGCGTGAAGCTGTCGCCGTAGCTTCGCACCGTATCGCAGAGCGGTTGGGTAAACGTGACCTCGTCGGTATATCTGCCGATGACCTCACCCATGGCGTGGACGTAGTAATCATGGTCAAGCTTGCCGTCCACCGTGCCGCTGATGAGCAGCTCGCCCTTTTTCACGCCGTCACCAAGCATTGGTATGAGCATACCCATGTAGACGTTGCGCACGTCCACTATCTGTGCGTCCCGCGCGGCGATTATATTGCACGGCACGGACGTCGCCACCATTTCGGGAGAGTCGGTTATCTCGCTGACCTCCACGATTATCCTGCACCCCGAGGAGCGTATGCCTATCCACCTGAATTTATCGAACGCCGTGATTATCTGCCGCTCTATTTTGCGTATATCCAGCGACGGGATATATTTTCCCACGGATATGCCGTAATCGTTCAGCACCGATATTACCTCGCTGTCGGACATGGTCTCGTTGCCGTTCACCTCTATCCGCAGCACCGTGTTGGAGCAGATGAACACCACCGCCGCCGCAAGAAATACACCGATAAAAATACCCAGCCTCCTGCGGTACTTCATCAGCATATAGACTAATCCGCGGCGGGAGGTTATCTCAAGCTGCACGGGTCTGTCCGCCATAAGGGATTTCAGCTTGTTCACGTCATACCAATGTACCTCCCCCGTCACCTCCGCGCCCTTTGTAACGCGTATATCATGCACGGCAAAATCGCCGCCTTTGAGCAGGTTCACCGTCTGCGGAACGTCGTCCGTCACTATCTTAAATACAGCAAAGCCTTTTATATCCAAAATATACCATACCTCTCATTCAAACTCCAGCGACGAGATCTTCCCGTCGATTATGACCCCGTCCATATTATAATCGGATATTTTCAGATTGCTCCCCCATATCTTCACCGTTACCGTTGAGGTGGACAGCATGACGTAAATATCGTTATACTCGATTATCCTGCGGCAGTTTTCGATCTCCACACGGGTGTTATCCGTAATATTTATATTGGTGTTAAGGTACAGCTTTTTCTTGTACAGCTTCGACATGGCGCCGCGAAGCTTATGGGAATTATCCATTTTCCGCCTCCGTTTGATATCTTATCCTACATAATTATATTAAAGAAAAAAATAACATATACTTTACCGATGCTGAATTTCAAAAGGAGCGTTATGAATATGAAAAAAACGGCAGGAACAGCGATAGTCACAGCGGCAGCGTTGGTTTATGCCGCGGCGCTGATATTTTATTCCGAGGAGGTGCTGGAAAGCGCGGTAAACTCGATAAGGGTGTGCCTTGTTACCATTATACCGTCGCTGTACGCCTTTATGGTGATATCGGGATTTATCATTTCATCGGGGATATACCGATACATAAGCCGCCCTTTCGGCGCGATCGCGCGGTACATTTTCCATATTCCCGCCGACTTTTTCTCGGTATTCCTGCTGAGCTCCGCCGCAGGCTATCCCGTGGGGGCGAAGCTTACCTCCGACCTTTATCTGTCGGGCAAAACCGACAAGGACACCGCCGAGAGAATGTTGGGCTTCTGCTATATGGGCGGGCCTGCGTTTTTCTGCGGCGTGGCGGGCGGAAAAATATACTCCAGCCCGCAGACGGGCGTTTTTATCTTCATATGTATCCTTATATCAAATATCATTACAGGCTTTATTCTCGGCTTAAAGCACAAGTTACCGCCCAAGGCTCAGACGGAAACCGCCGCCCCCGACATATCCCTGACAAAGCTCACCGAATCCATAAGCTCGGGAGGCGCGTCCATACTGAAAATATGCGGCGCCATCGTGTTTTTTTCGTCACTGACCGCCATACTTGAGGCTTCGGGGCTGATAATGTATCCTGCGGCGGCGCTGTCAAAAATAAGCGGCGTTTCCTATGACGACTGCCTGTGCATTATCAAGGCGATACTGGAAATAAGCAACATCGGCAGTCTCTCCCCCGACCTATCGCTGCTTCCCACCGTCACCGCGCTGCTTTCTTTCGGCGGACTTTGCGTCATATTTCAGACCCATGGCATTATCGGGGACAAATTGTCAACTAATATTTTTTATTTAGGCAGGATAATATCTATACTTTTATCATATTTTTGCTGTAAAATATTTATAAATATCTTCCCAAAGGAAAATGTTGTACAGACAAGTTTAACATACAGCATTGGTTATCGTCAAATCTCACCAATACCGAGCGTTTTTTTGTTAATTATGACAATTTTATTATTATCAAATAATTATATAGCCAAAAGTAAAAAAATATGATATAATATACATAAGTACAGAAACAACTGAAAGGAACTGATTTCTATGGCAAAGAAAAAATATTTTGGCAATGACATTCCCCCTCAGTGTGAGTATTGCCATTTTGGTGTAAGAGCTAAGGACGGCGGAAAGGTGCTTTGCGAAAAGAGAGGTCTTGTAAACGGCGATTCCAGCTGCCCCAAATATATCTATTCGCCGCTGAAGAGAATACCCGTTAAGCAGCTCCATATCCCCGGCAACTTTGACGATGATTGATCATTTCCTGTACATATTGCCTTTACACGGCGCTTCGGATAAAACCGAAGCGCTTTTATTTTTCGTATATAGTGACCCTCTCGGCGATGTTTTTGTATATGGGCGCGGCTGTGGCGTTGCCCGAATAGCCGTTTTCCACCATAACCGTCACCGCGTATTTAGGCTCGTCCACAGGGAAAAAGCCGGTAAACCAGCAGTTCATTATCTCGCTGCCGTCGGAGTTGTATCGTCCCGTCTGGGCGGTGGAGGTCTTGCCCGCGCTTGATACCATGTACGACTGCGACATGGAATTTTCCGCGTTGACCGTCCGCACCATAAACTCGCTGAGCTTCTGCGCGGTCAGATTGGATATTACCCGTCGGTTCACGGGATAGCTGTATTCGTCAAGGCTGCCGTCCTCGTTTTTCAGCGCCAGCACAAGCTTCGGAGTGGCGGACATACCGCCGTTGGCAATAGTCGCCGTCATGCGGCATATCTGCAATGGCGTGGCGGTAAGCTTGCCCTGTCCGAAAGAGAAGTTTCCCCTTTCCGCAGGCACGGAAAGCTCCTCGGCAGAGGTCAGATATCCGGCAGCGGAGGTCATGCCGCGGCAGAATGAGGTCTCCTCGCCGAAGCCAAACGCAGCGGCTGTATCATGCAGGCGCTCCTCGCCGATATATTCGCTCAGGGCGATAAAATACGGGTTGCAGGAATATTCCACCGCCTGGTACATATCTATCTCCCCGTGTCCGCCCCACTTGTGGCAGTTGAATATCTGCCCGTCCACGTCGATGCTGCCGTCGCAGTTGTAGGTATACTCGGGGCTTATGCCGCATTCCAGCGCCGCAGCGGAGGTCACAAGCTTAAATATGGAGCCTACCGTGTACGCCGAGAATGCCTTGTTGACAAAGGGTGAATTTTCGTCCTCCAGATTTTCCGCGGGGTTTTCGGGATTGAACTGTGGAAAGCTTACGCAGGCGCGTATTTCTCCGCTTTTAACGTCCATTACTATGACCGCGCCGCTTTCACAGCCCGATTTTTCCACGGCGCTCTCGCATATTTTCTGTATACCCGCGTCGATAGTGGTGATAACGCCTGCCTCCACGGTCTCGCCTTGGGAATAGGCTGAGTACAGACCCTCCAGAACGCCGCCCACGGCATTTACGGTGTATTCCGCCGTATTTTTGCTGTAATTCTCCCGTATGAATTTATTGTACGCGTACTCCAGACCGCACACGCCCTCCCCGTCCGAGCGATAGCCCACAATATGCGCCGCAAGCATATCCGCCGATGTGCGCACCGTCTTTTCAAATATAACGGGCACGCCGTCTATCTCCCCTTGGGTGACCGTGCATAAAAAGGGCAGATTTCCCGTTATGCCGCTGCTGTATACCTCCCTGTCGGCAATATATGGCAGCGCTTTCAGGGCGCTTTCGTCGTTGGGGTCGATAACGGCGCGGTATATTGTCTCGGTGTTGTTAAGTTTTACGCCTTTACAGTCGTATATTGAAGCGTACTCCCTGACTTCCGAAATTTTATACTGACCTCTGTTCTTTGAAGCAGCCGCAACGGTCTCGTCGTGCTGTATAATATAGATCCTTGCCGCAAGAAAAACAGCGGATAATATCGCCGCGGCAGTTACAACAGTTAATCTCGGTGACAAAAATATCCCTCCCGTCAACATCATTATTGACGGGAGGGATTTGTTTTATACTATTTTGCAAGCTTTGATTTTGCCGCCGTAAGTGTATTTTTCATCAGCATTGCGATAGTCATGGGTCCGACTCCGCCGGGTACGGGAGTTATCCAGCCCGCCTTGTCGAAGCAGGCGTTATAGTCCACGTCTCCGCAAAGCTTGCCGTTTTCCAGACGGTTCATGCCAACGTCGATGACCGCCGCGCCCTCCTTTATCATGTCCGCCGTGACAAAGTTTGCCTTGCCTACAGCCGCCACAAGAACGTCCGCTTTGGAGCATATCTCCGCAAGATTTTTTGTGTGGGAGTGGCAGATGGTAACTGTTGCATTTTTATGTAACAGCAGCATTGCCATAGGCTTGCCAACAATATTGCTTCTGCCGATAACAACGCAGTTCTTGCCGTCCACGTCAATGCCCGTCTGAGCCAGCATTTCCATTACGCCCGCAGGTGTGCAGGGCAGGAAGCTGAAATCGCCTATCATAATGTGTCCCACATTTTCGGGGTGGAACGCGTCCACGTCCTTTTCGGGGAGAATGGCGTTTATCACCGCTGTCTCGTCAATATGCCTGGGCAGAGGAAGCTGTACCAAGATACCGTCCACCTTGCTGTCTGCGTTAAGCTTTGCAACAAGCTCCAGCAGCTCCTGCTGGGTAGTCTCTTCGGGCAGCGCGTACTCATAGGAGTTGAAGCCTACCGCCTCGCACGCCTTTTTCTTGTTGTTGACATACACTCTGGAGGCGGGATTGTTTCCCACGATAACCACCGCCAGACCTATCTCAACGCCCTGCGCTTTAAGCTTCTCCGCTTCTTCGCGTACCTGTTCCTTGACCTTTGCGGAAATTTCCTTGCCGTCAATTATCTTTGCCATCTTCATTTTCCTCCCCATCGTTATCCTTTAAAGCGTCGCTGCCGTCGTCGGGCTCGTCCACAAGCCTGTCCTCGCTGCGAAGCTCTGCATTTTTGTTTGCGCGGCGTTCTTTCCTCTCTTTGCGCTTTTGCTCCTCCTCGGCGTATTTCTTCTCGGCTTCCGCCAGAAGAGCCTTGGATTCCTCGGTATCTTTATAAAAAGTATACTCGCCGTCGGCTTTTATCTTAAATCTCCTTGCCGCGATGACCGCTATGGCAGTTACCACGCTTATCGCCGCAACAAGCTGAGATATGCGGAGATGTCCCACCATAAGGCTGTCGGTACGCAGTCCCTCGATGAAAAATCTTCCAAGACCGTACCAGCCGATATACATGAAGAATAACTCGCCGTCGAATTTACGGTGCTTGAAGTAGAAGTGCAGTATCAGAAAGCCGATAAGACACCATAAGGATTCATATAAAAAGCAGGGGTGAACAGGCAGCTTATAGTCAACGTCAACGCCGTTGACTGCATATATTGCGTCTGCGCTCTGTTTCAGCACCGACTGTATCCTCGGGCTTGTCATGCCCCAGGGCAGGTTTGTGTTGCTGCCGAAGCACTCATGGTTGAAGAAGTTGCCCCATCTGCCGCACGCCTGTCCGATAAGGAAGCCCATTCCTGCAAGGTCAAGCAGCGGCAGTAATTTTACCTTGCGCAGCTTGGCGACGATAAGTCCCACCAATAATGCGCCGATAAGTCCGCCGTATATTGCCAAACCGCCGTCACGCACCGATAATATTGCCTTTATGTCGCCGCGGTATTCGTCCCAGCACATGATGACATAGTAAAGACGGGCTCCCACAAGGGCGCCGATAAAGCCGAAAAATACCGCGTCCACCGCTCTGTCGCCGTCAATGCCCACCTCTTTCATTTTACGGAAGCAGTATATCAGCGCCAGCAGCACTCCCACCGTGATACAGATGCCGTACCACTTTATTTCCACGCCGAATATCTCGAAAGCCGTACTGTATACGGGAAATTCAATGCCCAGCTTCGGGAAAGATATTGTATTCCATTCTGCGGTGCTCAAAATTATACCTCCCCATTGACAGGCTCGATTATAGATATCGAAACATTTTCCGTGTTGAACTGCTTTTCAAGGCGCGCTGTTACGTCCTCAAAGGTGCAGGCTGCCACCGCTTCAATGTTGGCAAAGGCTTCAAGCTTCTCCATGCCGTTGTTGAGCATGGTGGTGGCAACAGCCTCCGCGTCGTTCAGTGAGCGGATAAGGTCGCCGTAATATGCCTTTTTGATAATATTGAAGCGCTCCTCGTCCAGACCCTCTTTCTTGCAGCGGTTGATCTCCTCGATTATCCTGTCGCGCACCGCAAGAGGATTGCGGGATTCGCCGCCGAATATGGAGCAGAAGTAGCCGTCGCCCATAAATACCTCGGAGGAAAATGTGGAGTTGACCAGACCCTCGTCGTACATCTTCTTGTAAAAATCGGAGCTTTCGTCCGCCAGCAGAGACAGTACAAAGTTAGTTTCTATCTCCGCCTTGACAGCGTCCATGCCCTTTTCGGGCTTTGCCTTGAAGCCGATGTTGAACATAGGCACGGCAATTTCCAGCTTTTGTGTTATCTCATGCCTGCAAACGGTGTCGGGCTCGTACTCGAAAGCTGTCTCCAGCTGTATATTTTCGTTGGGCTTCAAGCACTTGTCGCATACCTCCAGCACCCTGTCAACGTCCACGTCGCCCGCGATGCTCAGCACCATATTGTTGAGATTGTAGAACGTATAGTAGCATTTATACAGCAAATCCGCGTTTATCTGTGCGATACTTTCCACGGTGCCCGCAATATCTATCTTGACGGGGTGGTTGTGGTACATTGCCTGCAGCATATTGAAGAACACTCGCCAGCCGGCGTTGTCGTCATACATACGAATTTCCTGACCGATAATGCCCTGCTCTTTTTGTACCGTAGC
>JBJEQM010000200.1:0-7373 GCA_051881755.1 Oscillospiraceae bacterium | reverse complement strand
GTCTGGGACTTTACATCTGCCGTCAGCTTATGCACAAGATGAACGGGGAGATTTTTGCTGAGATACATGACGGATATATGTTTGTTACGGCGGTGTTTGTTAAGGTATAGATATATTATTTCAGGCAGATCTTGCTTATTACCTGTTCGTATCTTGCTGTAAATTTAATAATTTGCACTTTGATTTTTAGTCGGATTTAACAAAATTATTACAATGTGATATTTATTCAATAAAAAAGTATTGCATTATAAAAATTTAGTGATATAATTATACTCGATGTTTTGCTTTAAAGCTTTTATCCACTAAAGTAAAACCGTCAGTATTGTCATTATTTAAGGAGAAGATATTATGAAACTGAAAAAAATCACAGCAGCAGTTGCTGCCGCGGCTCTTATGGTCTCCGTATCGGGCTGTGCAAAGTCCGAGGGAACGGCAAAGGATACATACAGCATAGGCGTTGTTCAGCTGGTACAGCATGACGCTCTGGACGCTGCAACACAGGGCTTTGTCGACACCCTTACAGAAAAGCTGGGCGACAAGGTTACATTTGATATCCAGAACGCCAACGGCGAAAGCACAAACTGCACAACCATTGCTACAGGCTTTGTTGCTTCCAACGTTGACCTTATCATGGCAAATGCAACGGGCGCTCTTCAGGCTTCCGCCGCAGCTACAAGCACTATCCCGATCCTCGGCACATCCGTAACGGACTATGCTACCGCTTTGGAAATAGACAATTGGGCAGGTACTACAGGCAGAAATATTTCCGGTACCTCCGACCTTGCTCCTATCGACGAGCAGGAGAAAATGCTGGTTGAGCTTTTCCCCGATGTAAAGCAGGTGGGTATCATCTACTGCTCCGCAGAGGCTAACTCCAAATATCAGGCTACACTTTTCGGCGAGGCTCTTGCTGCAGACGGCGTAGCTTACAAGGAATACAGCGCAGCCGATACAAACGAGATCAGCGCCGTTGTTACAACAGCTATCTCCGAGTGCGACGTGCTTTATGTCCCTACCGATAACACAATGGCTTCCTCTACCGAGACAATCAAGAATATCGTTGTTCCCGCAGGTATCCCCGTGATCGCGGGCGAAGAGGGCATCTGCTCCGGCTGCGGCGTTGCAACGCTTTCCATCAGCTATTACGACCTCGGCTGCAAGACAGGCGAAATGGCATATGATGTCCTTGTAAACGGCGCAGACCCTGCCACAATGGATATTGCGTTCGCTCCCAACGTTACAAAGAAGTACAATGCCGAGATATGCACAGAGCTTGGCATCACTCCTCCCGAGGGCTACGAAGCTATCGGCTGATAAAGCATTAATAATTACGTCATAAAGCGGCAACGGGGTACAGATAGGTCTGTTCCCCGCTTCTGCGTATATTTCGGTTTTTGCATTACAGGCGGTATCGGAGATATTGCCTTAAATACAACGGAGGTCAATATGGATTTGTTATTAAACAAGCTCGCAACGTTCGGAAACGCTCTTCCGGGAGATATTACTCAGGGACTTATATGGGGTATCCTTGCTGTGGGCGTGTTCATTACATACAAGATACTTGATTTTGCCGACCTTACCGTGGACGGCTCACTGAGTCTCGGCGGAGTTGTGGCGGTGGTGCTCATTACAAACGGAGTTCCTGTGCCGCTGGCTATATTCATAGCATTTTTGGCAGGCTGCTGTGCGGGACTGGTCACAGCCGTGTTCAACACGGTGCTGGGCATACCGGGCATACTTGCAGGTATCCTCACGCAGCTGGCTCTTTACTCCATATATCTTGATATAAACGGAAAAGCCAATGCGCCTATCAGCGTTGACAAATATCCGCTTGTTATATCGTCAAGATTTGTTACGGCAGGAAACAGCGCGGGCGATATAATCCGCACGGTCGGAGTTGCGCTGGCGTTTGTTGTTGTAATTATAGCGGTACTTTACTGGTTCTTCGGCACCGAGTACGGCATGGCTATCAGAGCTACGGGCTGCAACAGCGCAATGTCCAAGGCTTCGGGCATCAACACCAAGTCGACTACCATTGTGACCCTCGTTATCTCAAACGGTCTTGTGGGACTTTCGGGCGCTATCCTTGCACAGTATCAGGGCTTTGCCGATGTAAACATGGGACGCGGCGCTATCGTTATCGGTCTTGCCGCAGTAATTATCGGCATGGTGCTGGGAGAGGTCATCTTCAAAAAGCGCTTTAACTTTGTGGCAAAGCTTGCTTTCACAGCTCTCGGTGCTGTAATATATTTTATCGTATTGAGAATAGTAATGCTTATCGGTCTTTCCACGGACAACACAAAGCTGTTCTCCGCTTTGATCGTTGCGGTATTCCTTGCTGTACCTTACCTTAAGTCGCAATATGCGTCGTCCTTTGCAAAGGCGGGCAAGAGGTCGGCGGAGTATCTTGCAAAGTCTGCCGCAGGAAAGGAGGAGGTCTGATATGCTGGAGCTGCATAATGTACACAAGGTCTTTAACAAAGGCTCTATAAATGAAAAGTATGTACTCAAGGGTATTGACCTTATCCTTGAGGAGGGCGATTATGTTACCGTTATCGGCGGAAACGGCGCGGGTAAATCCACCACGCTGAACGCTATTGCAGGCGTGTGGCCCATCGACCAGGGCGCGATTCTCATAAACGGACAGAACGTTACGGGCTTATCGGAGCATCAGCGCGCCAAGTATATCGGACGTGTTTTCCAAGACCCCAAATCGGGCTCCGCTCCTGCAATGGAGATACAGGAAAATCTTGCTCTTGCCGCGCGCAGAGGTCAGGGACGCGGTCTGCGCTGGGGAATAACCAAGCGCGAAAAGGAAGAGTACCGCGAAAAGCTTGCGTCATTCGACCTTGGATTGGAAAACAGGCTTTCCGATAAAGTAGGACTGCTTTCGGGCGGTCAGCGTCAGGCGCTTACGCTCCTTATGGCTACTTTGAAAAAGCCCGAGATACTGCTTTTGGACGAGCATACGGCTGCCCTTGACCCTAAGACCGCAGCCAAGGTTCTGGAGCTCACCGACAAGATAGTTGAGGAAAACCACCTTACGACTCTGATGATAACCCACAACATGAACGATGCTATCGTGCACGGAAACCGCCTTATAATGATGAACAAGGGCGAGATAATTTTCGACGTTAAGGGCGAGGAAAAAGCAAACCTTACCGTGAACGACCTGCTGAAAAAATTCGAGCAGGCAAGCGGCACAAAGCTCAATAACGACAGAATGCTTCTTGCAGGCGCAGAACACGAATAATATATAAACCGCTTGGATAAAGGGGCGACCCCTTTGTCATTTCGTTCTGTTAATAGCGAAATGAGAAAAGTTTGTCGCTCGGTACCGATAAAATCTCCTTATCGGTACTTCACTGAAGTCCGAGCGGTTTTTGGGTCTGTAACGGTATTGACTTGTTTTGGGGATTATGCTATTATATTTTTGAGATAAAATTGTGTTGATAGATAGGAGACGTAAGATGGGGCTTATAATATGTTTTTCCGCAGCAGTTATCCTGCTGATATTAACGGTGATATTATTCAGCCGCAGCGATAAAAAACTGCTTACGGCAGGCGCAGGCTCATTTCTGGCGCTGTGCATACTGCTGCTTCCGCTGGGAGACTACACGAGTGCGCCCGATGTACTTAATACGGTCATTGTGACCTTAGTCAACTCAATGAAAATATTCGGACTTGACGGGGATTTCTTCGCGCCCGAACTGGAGTTCGGTCAGCTCCCGATGTGGTTTGCAATGCTGTATATCACCATACTTAACCTGCTGTATCTTACGGCGCCGCTGCTCACAATAGGTTTGGTCATATCGTTTTTCCGCAATGCGGCTTCAAAGGTCAGGCTGGCTTTGTCTGGCGTTAAAGAGGTATATGTTTTTTCCGCACATAATACGCGGTCTGTAATGTTGGCGGAGGATATCAGGGAAAAGTACCCATGCGCCGCAATTATCTTTTACAATACCGAAAAGGCGGACGTGGAAAGCGTAAAGGGCGCAATATGCTTTGAGCACGATATAAGCGGCATATCCCCTCGGCTTTTAAAATCGTCGGAGCATCTGACGGTATTTTTTGCAGGGGACGATGAAGCCGAAAACTTTAACCATACTGCGGCGTTTATAAACAAGGTATCGGAGTATCCCAAACTGACGCAGCGGCTGGCAAAAATAAACGATGACAAGTGCGTATCAAAGGGCATTGACCTGTATTTCTTCTCATCTCTGAAAAAAGCCGCACCATTGCTCAACGGTATAGGCAAGTGCGGCGTGCGTGTGCGCAGGATAGATATGGTGCAGGAGCTTGTGTACGACCTTATTTATACCGACCCCGTGCTGAAATATGTCAATGAGGACAACGAAGTAAACATTGCCGTTATCGGCATGGGAAGACACGGCGAGGAGTATGTCAGAGCGTCGGTTTGGTCGGGACAGCACCATGATTACAAGATAAATATAAATGTGTTTGATATAAAAAATATCCGCGGCGCATTTTCGGCAAAATATCCCGAGCTGGCGGACACGTCCGCCATTCCCGACAAGGCGGATATCAGCTATAAGATAAACTTCTTTGACGGTCGGGATATTTTTGAGACACGTATAGAGGATATCCCCGAGATGCGCTCGGTGGGATATGTTTTTGTGGCGCTGGGCGACGACGACCGTAACTTTGAGGCGGCGGTATATCTCCGCGAGTGCTTTGCGCGCATGAACAACGATACAAAAACTCCGAAAATACGGACTGTATTGTCCGACACGGTTTTGGGTGAAGATAATATCAACATCACCAACCACAAGGGACAGTCCTACAATATTGATTTTATTCTGCCCGATAAAATGTATACGCTTGACAAGATACTTAATACCGAATTGGAGCAGATGGGCAGGAAAATGTATCTTATGTGGAACGGCTCAAAGCAGGAGGGGGAGACCTCGGGATTTTACGATTTTGAGTTCAATTACCGCTCATCCATATCGGCGTCAATGTTCTGGAAAATACGTCAAGACCTTGGCATGAACACCGAGGACAGCGAAGAGAACAGGCGGCTTGAGCATAAAAGATGGAGCGCATATATGCGCTCCGAGGGCTTCAGATATTCGGCGGAACGAAACGATATTGCAAAAAAGCATTACAGTCTCGTTCCATACGACGATTTAGACAAGGTCACACAGGAATATGATTCCTACCCAATTCTGTCGTTGTCTAAGGAGTGACGCTTTCCGCATGAGTATAAAGCTTGGAGAAAATATGCCGCTTGATGATGTAAATATCTCTGCCGTCGGCGGATTTGGCGGCAAGATAGTCTCCCTCGGCGCCGTAAATATAGCTGTTTTTATCCCACTCGGTAAAGACCTTGGCGCCGCGCGTAAGCTCCTTGGCAAAGATACAAACCTCGCCCGATGGGGCGCAGCCCTTGATATAAGGCGCAAGAGCGGTAACGCGTCCTGCGTCTTTTTCTATGACCGCGGGGGAATACTCATAATCCATTTGGGGAAGCTTGTCCGTGCAGACATAGCTTTCCGCAAAAACGTCCTTGTTTATGGGGTACACTTCGCCCGAAATGCCTATCATCAGATACACATTTTCGTCTGCCCTGATATCAATATCTCCCTCCAGCATACGAATCATTATCTGCGTGCCCGGAGCGACTATATCCGTGGAGGGTACATATCCCAGAACGACTTTCTTTTTGATATATTTCTTCATGTCCGATGTGTCGACAGCGTCCACGCCGGAATAAATTATGTCCGTATCGTTGTGGTAGGATAGCAGACGTGAATATATGTATGACGATACGTCTGTATCTGTCATAAGGGACACAGAAATAAAACCGCCTGCCTTTGAAAAATGACCGCCGCCGTTGCCTACGTTTGCCGCGATATATTTTGCAAGCTCGGCAGCGTTTATTTTATTTGTGCAGCTTCTGACGGAAAGCTTGCAGCCTGCGTTGAGACGGCAGTATACGATACAATGGTCAACGGTGTTTACCTGTAAGAGCAGGTCGCTGATAAAGCCGAGTATATTAGGGTCGCAGGGACGGGCTTCCACCATCGCCGCATTATATTCGGGGTAATAGCTGCAATGGTTCAGCGCCTCACCCGCGATCTCCATTTCCTGATATGTAAGGTTGGAGTTGCGGAGCGTTGCAATGATCTGACGGTCAAATGCGGCGAAATCGCGGAGGTCCTTGTCCGCAGGGTGTCCCAGCTCGGAGAAAGCATTGGTATCCATGAACAGACCATAGTAAAGCGCCGTGGACAGCTTTTCGTCGGCTCTGATATCAATGCCCTCGTCCTCCAGCATTTTTGCGATTACGGTGGAGCAGCTGCCGTAGCTGCTGCGAACCTCGTTTAGCTCGGGGAGGGAGCTGCCGCGGATATGGTGGTCGATAACGGCAATATGCTGTGCGTTCAGCTTATGGACATTGCTTTCGCCGTAAATGCAGTCCACGGTGACAAGCAGCTGCGGCTCGCGGTCAAGGGACGAAACATACTCCAGCGGTATACCAAGCTGCTCTATCATTATAAGCATATTGGGCTTGCTTATTTTCTGCGCTCCCGAATAGACCAGTCTCGGATTTTTGCCCTTAGCGGTCAGGTAGCTGTATACGCCGAAGCCCGCAGCGACAGCGTCGGCATCGGGAAAATTGTGGCATTGGATAACGATATCGTCGAAGTCAAGCAGGTCTCTCAGTCTCATATGGAAAACATACCCCCAAAATGTAAAATTCGATGTTTATATGTTATCATATTTATCCCGCAAAATCAACAGGCAGTCCTGCGTGCGGAAAATAATGCAATTGACAAAAACAGTGTTATGCTGTATAATATATGCAATTACGCCACTGTGACGCAAAAGGAGAATGATATTATGTATACACCGAAGCCAATGGATACCAAAGGGATCGAGCTTGACGGCGAGATGCTGGCGCTGATGGAAAAGCTGGCGGAAAATGTACATGAAGTGTGGGCGCAGGGACGTATCGCCGACGGCTGGAAATACGGCGAGGAGCGCAGCGACCGCGACAGAACAACGCCGTGTCTTGTGCCTTACGACAGCCTTTCCGAAGAGGAAAAGGAGTATGACAGAAAGACTGCGGCGGAGACCATAAAGTTTATTATGGCAATGGGATATAAGATACATAAATAACAGGATAATATTTATATGCTGCCCTCTTTTGCAAAAATACACAGTTTGCAAAAGAGCCTATTATAAGAACCTGTTTTCATAAGCATATGCGTACGTCTTTTCGGCAAATTTTGCCGCAGTCTGCGTTAAAATTATGCTCGAAGATCCGCACACATATCTTGTGAAGACAGGTTCTAATACTAAACACCAATAAAAAACGGAAAAAAATCTGCGCCGAAATCCAATAT
>JBJEQM010000199.1:0-7394 GCA_051881755.1 Oscillospiraceae bacterium | reverse complement strand
TATTTATACCGTTTTATGTGGATTTTTCCCATAACTGCGTGATTTGCGCCGTTTGTCCTCTTGGCTGTAACCGTATCGGAAACAAAATGTAAACACTTTGTAATAATTTCGGGAATGTAAAAAAATGACACATAGTCCGTAAGCGGAGCGTCTCCGACATTGCGCCGCGGTACGCGGCGGAAAAGTTACAGCACGCAACAAATAAACGTAAATCCTTACATTGTGTAGGGACGGATTTCTATATCCGCTCTTGTAACAATATTCCGTAAAACAGGGTGGATAATATAATCCGCCACAATGAAAATATGTTAAATGGTGGTAGTTTTTATTTTTTCTCTTCGTACCGTTAGTTTTCCGCCGCGTTCCGCGGCGCAATTTTCAAAAGCGCTCCGCTGTTTGAAAATTGAAACGCCGATTGCACTTTATCGGGTCAAGTTAGTTTGCTTTGAACTGCTGTTCTTTACGGACTAACTTTTTTGATGCAATCGGCGTTTTTGTTGTACCGTTTCTTTGCTTGTTTTTAGCTTTGTTTGCTATGATATGTCAGTTTTAGGAGATTTCGCGCTCTGCGGAGCGCGACCAAAGGGCTTTCAGCCCTCTGGACACCTGACCAGCGCGGCTGCGCTGGACCAGCCGGTCCGCTTCGCGGTTGGTGCGCTTACTGCGATAAATTCCCTTGTCATATTTTTACGCTCACCCTTGATATATTGATAAAAATGTGTTATATTTAAAATATACTATTATCGCAAGGGAGATCGAATATGCCCATTCCCGATACTATGAAAAACCTGCTCCGACTTTTTTCCGAAAAGGAGCCCGATATAACCGAAAGCTACCGCCTTGAACGGGCGCTGAAAAACAGCGTCAAGGGGCACCGCCTTTTAAGCGCCGCTATCCGCAGCGGTGATACCGCGCTGGACGTGAACGGCAGAAAGGTCTCACTGCGCATATGCACGCCCCTCGGTCATAACGAGGAGAGCCGCTCGGCGCTGCTGTTTTTCCACGGCGGCGGCTGGGTCACCGAAAGCGTTGATACCTATATTGATGTTTGTATAAATCTTGCAAATTATACAAAATGTAAAGTTATTGCCGCAGAGTACAGTCTTGCGCCCGAATTTCCGTTCCCATGCGCTTTGGAGGACTGCTATGCGGCGGCGCGGGAGGTAATCACAAATCCCTCCGAATATGGTCTCGGGGACGAGGAGATCGTCCTTGTGGGGGACAGCGCAGGCGGAAATCTTGCGGCGGCGGTATCCCTTATGGCGCGCGACCGCGGCGAATTTTCCGTATCGCGGCAGGTGCTCATTTACCCCTCGGTGGGCAATGACTACTCCGAAAATTCCCCCTATAAGTCCGTCCGCACCAACGGCACGGACTACATTCTCACCGCCAAGCGCATTGAGGAATATCAGGCGCTGTACGCTTCCTCGGAGGAGGACTACCATGACCCGTACTTCGCTCCCATTCTGGCAGACGACCTGTCGAATCAGCCCGACACCATGATAATCACCGCCGAGTTCGACCCTCTCCGCGACGAGGGCGAAGCGTATGGTATCAAGCTGAAAAATGCGGGAAATAATGTAAAAATATACCGCATGAAAAATACTCTCCACGGATTTATCTCGCTGAGTCCGTCTGTCAAGCCTGTTCACAAGGCTTATGAGCTTATCGCAGAATATATACAAAATGTATAATATAATATAAAATATACAAAGGAAGTGAAACGCTATGCCGCAGAAGCAGCGCCCATGGAGCAGGCTTGACAATGCCGCCAAAATATTCCCCTCCACCAGCGAAAAGACCGACACCAGAGTGTTTCGCTTCAGCTGTCAGCTTAACGAGGATATTGACGGCAGCATCTTACAGGTCGCCGTTGACAAGGCGCTCATCGACTTCCCAGGCTATCATTGTGTAATGAAAAAAGGGCTGTTCTGGTATTATCTGGAGCAGACCGACATAAAGCCCGTGGTCTGTCCCGAATACAAGCACCCCTGCGCCGCCCTTTATATGGGCGAGAGCGACCGTCTGCTGTTCGAGGTGACATACTTCCGCAGGCGCATAAATCTGGAGCTGTATCATGTTCTCACCGACGGCACGGGGGCAATGCAGTTCCTCAAGACCATTGTATACAACTACATTACCCTTGTCCACCGAGAGGACTTCGGCGGCGCTCTGCCCGAATTTGACGTGGACTCCTCCGCGGCGGAAAAGGCGGACGACAGCTTCCGCAAATATTACCAAAAGCAGAAAATGTCCCATAATAAGACGGTAAAAAAGGCGTATCGTCTCAAGGGAATGAAGAACGAGGACGACCTGCTCGGCATTACGGAGGTATGCGTTTCGTCCAAGAGCGTTATCGACGCCGCTCACAGAAGCGGCTCCACCATGACGGTATTTCTCACGGCACTGCTTATCGAGGCGGTACACAGCACCATGTCCGTTGCGGACGAAAATCTCCCCATTGTTATTATGGTACCCGTTAATCTGCGCAACTTTTTCCCGTCGGAGACCGCCAAGAATTTCTTCGGCATGATAAGCGTTGTATACAGCTACAAGGAGCGCACGGGAGAGTTTGCCGATATACTGGAGGAGGTCAGCCGTCAGTTTAAGGAGAAGCTGACCAAGGAGCAGCTCAGCATAAGAATGAACCGTCTTGCTTCGCTGGAGCATAATCCCTTTGTAAAGATAGCGCCTCTGCCGCTGAAAAATTTCGTCCTCCACACGGCGCGGAGCATAGGCGTACGCGGTGAGACTATCGTTATATCCAATGTAGGCAAGGTGATAATGCCTGCGGAATTCGACAAATATATCGACCGCTTCAGCGTATTTGCCAGCACGCTGAAATTACAGCTTTGCGTTTGCTCCTACGGAGACAGGCTCACGCTGAATTTTTCCTCGGCATTCGTCAGCACGGCGGTACAATGCGCATTTGTGCGCCGTCTCACCGCCGAGGGCATTGAAGCGGAGATACAAAGCAACTTAGGAGAATAAAATATGATGTACTGCAAAAACTGCGGAGTTTCCGTCAAGGGTGACAAGAGCCGCTGTCCGCTGTGCAAGCACGAGCTGACGGGCACGCCCGACATCACCGAGGAAGCTTTCCCCCGTATCGAGGACAAAAAGTACGACAAGAATATGTTTCTGAAAATAGTCAGCTTTGCTTCCATTGTGACTATCGTCTGCTGTATCGTGCTGAACATTATTATACCCATGAAAAATCATGTATGGTGGTCGTTTTTCTCGTCGGCGGGAGTGGTCTGCGCATGGCTGTCCATTGCCACTGCCATTATAAAGCGCCGCAACATACTGAAAAACATAAACTGGCAGCTGTTCTGGGTGACACTTTTTGCGGTGCTGTGGGACGAATACACGGGCTGGCACGGCTGGTCGCTGGACTATGTTTTCCCGTTCAGCTGTGTGGCGTCCATGGTGTGTATGTTTGTGCTGTCCAAGATACTGAAAATTCAGCCCCGCGGCTTTGCGCTGTATATGCTGTTCGACATTTTCTACGGCATTATCCCTGCGGTATTTCTGGCGCTGGGGTGGCTCAATGTTATATATCCCTCGGTGTGCTGCGTTGCCGTCAGCATTATTTCCATCTCGGGCATACTTATTTTCGAGGGCAGGAACATTCGGGAGGATATTGCGCGGAAGCTGCATATGTAAAAAACGGCGTACGGAAATTTTTCCCGTACGCCGAATTTTTTATACTAAGTATTACTTATGAATAAATGCTCACGATCTTGCCGCTTTTCTCGTCAACAAGGACATAAAAGCATTTTGCCGTGGTGCGTTCCTCGCCCTTTTCGTCGATATAATCGGCGGCGATATAAAACTCGGAGGTACCGTACTTTACAGCTCCGTCCAGCAGAGAGTTAAGGCTCTCCATGGTGTCGTCGGCTGCCGTTTTGTCATTGGCTCCGGCAATGTATATCTTCTCCGTGGTGCACTTTTCGTTGTACATATAGTCAAAGCTTATGCCGCAGGCGCGGAAATAATCCTCCGTTACCGCACAGCTGCTGAACGTGGGCACGGAATATGCCGAGCCGCTGAAATTGGGCGTTATCTTTGAGGGGGACATCTTCTCGCAGCCGCTGATTATCTTGTTCAGCGCCGCTTTGCCCTCGGGCATTTCGGCGCTCTTTCCTGCGGCGACGGAGCATATTATTGTAAGCACAGCCAATACTGCGCATATAATTGCAGATAATATATTCTTATTCATCAGATAAAGTCCTCCTCGTCGTTATCATTTCCGCCGTTTGCCGCGGTATTTTCCGCTGCGGGAGTGGGTGCTGCCGCAGCAGCGACGGGCTCCTTTACCTCTGCCGTATCCTGCTGTACGGGCCGGACGGTCTGTACATTCTGCTCGGGCCGGACGGTCGGCGCTGTCTTTGCAGGCTTTGCCGAGGAGACAGCCTTTATCCAGCGGGGGATATTCACTATAAAGAATACGATGAACGCAAGACCGCAGATAACTGCTGCTATTACCGCCACCGCGCCGATAAGGTTGAAGCTCTTTTCAAGAGCGTAAAGACGGAGGGTGCTGCCGAATGAGCCGAGGTATCCGTCGCGGACGGTCTCCTCTTTAGCTGCTTCCGCTGTTTCCGTATCTTCCGCCGTTTCGTCGGAGACTTCGGCAGGCTCTTCCTTTTCGGGGATATAGAGACTGCTGTTTTCAAGTATGGTCAGACCCGAGCTGCCCTTGAATATAAGGTCGTTCTCGCCGTCGGAGAGGGCGCTGAAATCTATCTCCACCGCATAGCGGTTAAGGGTGAAGAACGGAGAGCCGCTCTTTGCCTTTTCGGAGCTGAATGTGCAGGTGGGCTTTTCTCCCTTGTAGGCGTAAACGAACTGTCTGTAACGGGAGGATACCTTTTCGGGGTCTGCCTTGCCAAAATCAACGGTAACGGTGGTAACGCCTCTGTCCTTATCCTCGCTTTCCTTGACGGAAGCGCCCTCGGGCAGGGACTTATTCAGCGCATCGGTAAAGATAGTCTTGGCTTCGGGGAGCATATCCGAGGGTATCTCCATATCGAGGGCAAGGCTTACCTTTGCGCCCGAAAAATCCATCACCGCGATAATATCGTCGTAGGTAACGTCCCACACGAACTCGCATATTGCGTCGCCGTTTTCAATATATGCGGGATAATAATAGTATACTGTTTTGCCGTCGTCGTTAAGTGTGCTTCTTAATGAAGCGGAGCCGCCGCCTGTGGAGGATACGCCATCATAGAGGATAAGTCCGCTTCTAAGGGAATCCTTGGAACTGCTCTTAATATAGTAGGAGCCGTCAAGATACTCGCTGACGGAGATATTCATTCTGCCTGTGATATCCTTGTCTGCGGAGGCTGTTACCTCAAACTTGGCGTTCTCCATGCAGAGTATGGAGGCGGTCTTGCCGAGGATAGCGGCGGAGTCGCCGTTTACGGTGATGCTGTAGGAGGTCATACTGTCCTCCTCGGTCTTTTCAAAGGTGCCGTCACCTGCAAGCTCCTTGAAGTAGCTTTCTGTGTCAAAGCCGCCGTCGCTGAGATTTTCTATTGTATCGTTGTAAAAATCGAACTTAAAGGTACGGTTATACTTTTCGCTGCCGAGGAACTCGGTCTCAACATATATGGAGGAAGCGCAGTTGTATGTGGAATCGTTGACCTCCATAGTGCTGTAGCAGCTGTATTCCTCGCCGTTTATGACAGCCTTGCTGTCGCCGTTGCTCATCCAGTTGCTCTTATCGCTGTATGTAACAACGCCCTCCTTGTCAAGTCCGCTGACGAGCCAGCCCATAAGGTCCTTTGAGGAATAGTTTTCCTCAAAGTAAAGGCTGGACTTAAAGGGGGAGTCCACGTTTTCGTAGTTTATCTCCGCCTTTATGCTGTTGTCGGGATTTGCCGCAAGGATAGTATTTATCTTTGTTCTGTAATCGTCGATGCCGCTGAAATCAACGGTGAATTTATACACCAGTGAGTCGGCATTGGCGGATCTTGCGTATGTCATGCCCTCGGGCAGATATTTTTTTACCACCTTTTCAATGCTGTCCGCGCCGCCTGTAACGTATTCCTCCAGATCGCTGTCAGACAGGGTCATGGTAATGACTCTCTTGCCCGTAAAGCTGCTGTCGGCAGTCAGCTCGGTATCAATCTCCGCTCCGCAGGCTGTGAAAAGCATTGCAGTCACAAGCAGCATTGCGGCGCATAATATCTTTTTAAGCTTCCCCATATTATGTTCATACTTCCCGTTCCGCACGGGAGGTATGCCCTCCTTTTTCAAAATATTTCAGAATAATGAAGATGTCAGAGCGTCTGTAAGCTTGGAAAGGATAGTTCCCAGTACACCGGATACCACCAAAAGCGTAACGATGTTCATTACGGCATTATAAATAATGTATACCCAGAAAGGACTGTTGTCGAACTTATCCAGCTTCTGCATACCGAGATATGCAAGGATAACAAAGGCCGCCAGAGACGCGATCGCCAATATAACGGATATGGGAGCGTATATCCAGCCGAAAACAAGCGCGCCAAGCATAAGCGCCGCCGAGGGGATATATGCCGTCGCCAGCATATTGCACACGCAGGAGAAGCTTGTTTTCTTCTTGCATATCACGGTCATGACCAGCATAAGCACCGCGGAAACCGCGAATACGATGACCGTTATCAGCAGAAATACACCGAATACCTTGAAAGCGCCTGCTCCAAGTTCGGACAGACCGTCGGCAAACTTGCCGAAGGATATATCCACGCTTGAAGCGTAGGAGCCCATTGCTTCTTTCAGCATACTCTTCATGCCCACATAAACAAGGTGACGAAGCGTTACGGTAAACGCCACAGCTGTTATAAGCAGCTCGGCAATTGCCAGGAACACCCAGAGTATATCTCCGCGCTTGGCGTTTGCCGCTGTCTCCTTGACGGGGGAGGTCAGGGCGCGCTTTATTGTGGTGAAAATGTCATTCACAATGGGGTTTTTGGCGATATCAGCCGCTGCGCTCTTGGCGTTCGCCATTATTTCCCCTCCTGTGGGGAGGGAGGTCTGCTTTGCTTCCTCTGCGGGAGCTTCGGCAGCGGTGTTTTCGGCGGAGCAGGTGCATACTTCGCCGTCGGCAAGCTCTTTGCCGCATTTTTCACATATCATAATTTTTCCTTTCCCGACTCCTTTGAGCCGTATACGCAATAATACATTATACATTGTATCACATCTGATACCGTAATTCAACAAAAATATAGATTTTTCCACAACTTCGTCCATATTTCGGACATTTGACCTATAAAATTACTTTATTCCTATAATAATTTAAGCAAAATTCTATACAATTTATGTATAATATGAAACGTCTATGCGATGTAAATATAACTAAACACAAAATATAACGGCTTAATCGTTTGAAATTATTAACTTTTTTA
>JBJEQM010000198.1:0-1952 GCA_051881755.1 Oscillospiraceae bacterium | reverse complement strand
GACCGTCTGCGCGGCTCTGCCATAAAATACTGCTACGGCGATGAGGTGGTAACATGGCATCGCGATGTATTCGATATGCTGAAATCACGTCTGGACAAGCCGTACAGCAGATTCGACGGCACCTGCAATCCCGAGGGACAATATCACTGGTTCAAGAAATTCCTCGACAGCGACGCGGACATATACTGCCAGCAATACAAGCTGGACGATAATCCGTATCTGTCGCGTGAATTTGTGGAAAACCTCAAACGCGAATACAGCGGCACGGTATATTATGACAGATATATCGACGGCTTATGGGTCAACGCGGAGGGACTTATATACAAGACCTTTGCAGACGACCCCGACAGCTATATACTGGACGATATAAGCGGGCAGGACATAATATTTGCAACTATTGGCGTGGACTTCGGCGGCGGCTCTACCGCTCATGCGTTTAACTGCACAGGCTTTACGCGTGGTCTGCGGTCGATGATAACGCTGCACGACTATCGCCGCAAGGACGCCGCCACTCCTAAGCAGCTTTACAAGGATCTTGACGGCTTTATCCGTGAATGTCGGCTTATTGCAGACGGGCGCTTTAAAATAACCGACATATACTGCGATAACACGGAGCAGACCCTTATCGGCGGTATGCGCGCGGAGGCTGCTCATCTTGGCTGGGCGGTCAATATACACAATGCCCGAAAGAATGAGATAAACGACCGCATACGCTTTTACTGCATTATGCAAAGCGCGGGACGTTGCAAGATACTGCGGAGCTGCAAAAATACCATTGACGCATTCAAGTCCGCGATGTGGGACGACAAAAACGTTACTGCGGATGTCCGCCTTGACAACGGTTCCACAAACATTGACAATCTGGACGCACAGGAATATTCCACAGAGCCGTATATGACCGATATTTTGAGTATGAGGTGATAAATAAATTGAGCATTATTTCAGATGCAAAAAAAGTATACGGAAAAGCTGTCCCCGAGCTTAACGACTTCTACGGGCGCATAAGTGCATGGGACGGCATTTATTCCAATCGTCCGCCTTGGGCGCGTGTAAAGAAAAGCGGTCTTTTTTCTTCCGGAGAGCGTGAGATGTCAAGACTTGGAGCGGCAAAAGTGCTTTCGGACGAGCTTTCACGGCTGACATTCTCCGAACAGGTCAATATTTCCGTTGCTGAGCCGTATCTTGAATACGTCAACAAGGCGCTTACCGCCAACGGCTTTTGGAAGCGCATGCCCGAGTTTTTCTCTGCGGCGTATGCGATGGGCGGCGGTGTGCTTAAGGTATATGCAGAGGACGGAAAACCGCGCATAAATTACATAGACGCGGAGCTGTTCGTCCCATTGGCATGGAATGAGCGGGAGATATTTGAGGGCGTTTTTGAGAGCAGGATATACAAAAACGGCTTTTTCTATACGCTGTTTGAGCGGTATTTTCCCGATAAAAACGGGTATTCCGTTGAACATAAGCTGTATAAATCAAGCCGCAGAGGGAGCATAGGGACTGCGTGCGACCTGTCGGAGCTTTATCCCGATATCCCCGAGCTGATAACGTATAGTTCAAAGGAGCCTATGTTCAGATACTTTAAGCCCGATGTGAGCAACAACATTGACCGCTGCTCCCCTCTCGGTATATCCGCTTTCGATGGTGCGGTCGATACGCTGAAAGCTTTGGACGTTGCATTCGACAGTTTCTGCCGTGAGTTCATCCTCGGCAAGAAGCGCATTATTGTCCCATCGTCCTGTATTCAGACTGTTGTAGATGTTAATACGGGAGATATAAAGCGCTACTTTGACGCGGACGATGAAGCTTATGTAGCGTTAAAGTGCGATGAGGACAAGGACCTTAAAATAACCGACAACACTGTGGAGCTGCGTGTTGAGGAACACGTCAGCGCTATAAACGCTCTGCTCGATATACTTTGCTTTCAGACGGGTCTATCCTCGGGGACGTTC
>JBJEQM010000197.1:0-1955 GCA_051881755.1 Oscillospiraceae bacterium | reverse complement strand
GGGCAGCGACAGCTTCTCCGAGCAGCAGACCTTGACCGTACATATAAAATGGCTTCGGCAAAAAATCGAGGACGACCCCAAAAATCCGAAAAGGATACTGACCGTGTGGGGCATGGGGTACAAATATGAAAGCGTTTAACAGGATATTTGCGACGGTCATGGCGGTCATAGCGCTTGTTTTTATTGCCGCAAATATTATACTGCATACAGCCGATACCGACAGCGGCAGACCATATCGCGTGGAGATAAGCCGTCTTGCCATTCAAATCGAGCAGAACGGCTTTGACAGCGTTAATTTATCGGACTGCCAATATGTGACCAATATCGAAAAATATAATGAAAACTTTTATAATACGGACAGCGACTATACTATCCGCGAAATAAACGGTGAGCTTTACCGTTTCGACTACAGTCCGGATATGCGGTCGGACAAAAGCGGCGTGATAAATACGGTAAATATTACCCTTGGGATAATGTCCGCTGTAATTATAGGTGTGCTTATCTATATACGGGCAAAAATACTGTCTCCCTTTGAAAAACTGGCGGAGGTGCCTTATGAATTGTCCAAGGGAAATCTGACCCCGCCCGTAAAGGAGACGAAAAACCGCTTTTTCGGCAGATTTATCTGGGGCGTTGACCTGCTTCGTGAGAATATGGAACAGCAAAAGCAGCGTGAGCTTGATCTGCAAAGGGATAAGAAAATGCTGTTGTTATCCCTCTCCCACGATATAAAAACGCCGCTGTCTGCAATAAAGCTGTATTCAAAGGCGCTTTCAAAGGGGCTTTACGGCAGCATGGAAAAGCAGCTGGAAATTGCCGAGAGCATCAACACCAAAGCCGACGAGATAGAGAGCTATGTATCGCAGATAATCACAGCTTCAAGGGAGGATTTTCTCAGTCTTGAGGTGAATATGGGCGAGTTTTATCTGTCGGAGCTTGTGACAAAAATAAAGCTGTATTACACGGAAAAGCTGGCATTGATAAAGACGGACCTTACCGTGGGCAGATATTCCGACTGCCTGCTGAAAGGAGATCTTGACCGAAGCGTGGAGGTGTTGCAGAACGTCATGGAGAACGCCGTGAAATACGGCGACGGCAAAAGCATTTCCGTCGGCTTTTCCGAGGAGGACGGCTGTATTCTCGTGACCGTCGGCAACAGCGGCTGCACTCTTGCGGAGAGCGAACTGCCGCATATTTTCGACAGCTTTTGGAGAGGCGCAAATGCCGTGAACGAAAAGGGCAGCGGTCTGGGACTTTACATCTGCCGTCAGCTTATGCACAAGATGAACGGGGAGATTTTCGCGGAGATAAAAAACGACAATATGTATGTGACCGCAGTATTTGACAAGGTTTAGACAAATATGGGAGGACCGCCGTTCTAATGTTGCGCTCCCATTATCGGAGAAAATATCTCCGCTCATCTTAGTATATTTTCCGCTGTGAACTCCGCCCACGAATAATCTGTCATATATTCTCGTCCAAAGGAATTAAGGAACCGCTGATCAAATCGTTTCACGACACTCTCAGTAACGGATTTTCGAGCGTCGGAAACGATGGCTTCGCCTTTAATCAGCGCTTCCCTAGGTAAAGCCCTGCGCTTTTAAAATGCCGAGGCTCACATACGCGGTATGCGTTCCGACTGTATCTGCCGATGATACTCGTGGTCATGAGCCCGTCTGCTTCTTTTTTACGAACAGCACTCCGAAGGTGCCCGGTCCGCAGTTGCTGGAGATAGTCGCGGAGGCGTCCGTAATGGTCAGCTCGTCAAATTGGCAGCAGCTATTGACCTCCTCGGTTATTTCCCGCAGCATTTTCACGCTGCAGCTTACGTGAGTGACAAAGGCGCTTTTCCTGTCGATGTTTTTCCCGCCCTTAAGAGTTTGCTTTACATAATATCTGCATGCTGTTTCATAGCTGCCGATGATGACAGATTTCCGCCGCAGATCGCCATATTT
>JBJEQM010000196.1:0-1957 GCA_051881755.1 Oscillospiraceae bacterium | reverse complement strand
TATTTTCCCTCCACCGCTTCGATAACGTCCTTTACTGAAATTTCGGAGGCAGGTTTTGCCAGCTCGTAGCCGCCCTGAGTACCCTTAAATGACCTGATAATATCCGCAGTCACAAGCTTGCGAAGTATTTTCAGCGCAAAACGAAGTGATACGCAGTTCTTTTCCGAAAGGGTTCTCGCGTCCATACGGCGATTTTCGGCGGCAATACAGCCGACGATCCGCACCGCATAATCCGACTCCAAGGTAATAAACATAATTCGCCTTTTTCCCCGACGGGAAAAAGCCCTCCTTTTCATAGTATATGGTCATCAATCAAGGAAATCCTTGACCTTTTTGCTCCTGCTGGGGTGTCTGAGCTTACGGAGCGCCTTTGCTTCGATCTGTCTGATACGCTCACGGGTTACGTTAAACTCCTTGCCAACCTCTTCAAGAGTGCGGGAGCGGCCGTCCTCCAGACCGAAACGCAGACGGAGTACCTTTTCTTCACGCTCGGTAAGGGTGGAAAGTACCTCGCCAAGCTGCTCCTTAAGCAGTATAAGGGAAGCCGCGTCGGCAGGTGCGGGAGCATCGTCGTCGGGGATAAAGTCGCCAAGGTGGCTGTCCTCCTCCTCGCCGATAGGCGTTTCAAGGGAAACGGGGTCCTGTGCGATACGCATTATCTCACGAACACGCTCGGGCTCCATGTCCAGCTCGGCGGCGATCTCCTCGGGAGAAGCGTCATGACCGTTTTTATGCAGCAGCATACTTGATACTTTCTTTACCTTGGTAATGGTCTCCACCATGTGCACGGGTATTCTGATAGTCCTTGCCTGATCCGCAATGGCTCTTGTGATAGCTTGTCTTATCCACCATGTGGCGTATGTGGAAAACTTGAAGCCCTTGGTATAGTCAAATTTTTCAACCGCCTTGATAAGACCCAAGTTGCCCTCCTGAATGAGGTCGAGGAACTGCATACCGCGACCCACATATCTTTTTGCTATGGATACAACAAGTCGCAGGTTTGCTTCTGAAAGACGTTTTTTCGCCTTTTTGTCGCCCTTTGCCATACGTTCCGCAAGTTCGATCTCTTCCTCGGCGGAGAGAAGGGGAACTCTGCCTATTTCCTTGAGGTATATCTTGACGGGGTCGTCAATGGCGATACCCTCTGTGGAGAGCGCCAACTCAAGGTCGTCCTGACCGTCCATAGGCATGGACAAGTCGGTATCAAGGCTGAAATCGTCGATGATCTCAATGTTCATATTGGAGCAGTTTTCGTAGAAATTCTCCATCTGGTCAACGTCGTACTCCATATCCTCCAGTACGTCGGTGATCTCCTTTGTGGAGAGCTTTCCGCTGATCCTGCCCTGTTCCATAAGGCTTTCAATAGTTCTTTTATCACCCATGATAAAACTTCCTTTCATTTCTGTATCTATTTATTCTTTTTGAGATTTTCAAAGTAGCTGAGGAAATCGTCGTCGGACATTTCCTTTATGTTTGTATTGTTGTTTTTGTGCTCCTCCAGGATTTTTATGTAATCGTCCAGAGCGCCGCGGTCGATATCCACTTCGCGATTGCCGACAATAATCTCGGTTATTTTGCCCATTTCATCGGCGGAAAATTCACTTTGAAGCGACATAATATCAAATTCGGCGGCAGATTTCAGCCTTTCGGTCATTTTTTCATAAACTTTCCTGTTGAATTCTGTCACAAAATAGTCGGAATTTATTCTTGAAGATATATATTCAAGTTCGTCGGGATTGGAGGCGAGATAGGATATAATACCGCACTCGGCGCGATATTCGCGGAGATGCGCCACCGCTTCGGGATTTTCACGGCGCTGCCTGCCGAAGCTTTCTATCTCGTATTTCTCGTTTTTCCTTTCCGTTCCTGCATTTTTTCTCATAATGCCGTTGACCTGCTGTATAAGCACCTCGCGGCTGATATTGTTTTCCGATGCAAGACGGGAAATATACACTTC
>JBJEQM010000195.1:0-1960 GCA_051881755.1 Oscillospiraceae bacterium | reverse complement strand
AGTTCGGTATAATAGTCAGCGAAATGGACAATGAATATTTCCCGTATGTATATTCAATAACGCCACAGATATGTACGGCTATAAAGCTGACGCGTCTGGTGCGGCAGCTTGAAAATCTGCTCAATGCGGAATATAACCGCAATAATGCGCTCAACCACATATCAATGTGCGACGAGCTTACGGGAATATATAACCGCCGCGGATTTTATGAATTTACCAACCTTGTGCTGCAGGCGCCCGAAAACAATGGCAAGTACGCAGTGCTGGTATTCGGCGACCTTGACAATCTGAAAAAGATAAACGATACCTTTGGTCACGATGACGGAGATTATGCCATTACAACGGCGGCAGAGTATCTTAAAAGCGGTTTCCGCCAGACGGATATCGTAGCGCGGATCGGCGGAGACGAATTTGCCGCATTTGCGGTATGCGACAACGAATCGGTAGCGGCGAAGCTGCCGTCGCGTATAAAGAAGATAGCCGCCGCCCGCAACGCAGCCAGCAGCAAGCCGTTCAATGTAAACATGAGCGTTGGCATTTTTACTTTGATATGCTCGCCCGACAAATACATACAGGATTATATGGATAAAGCGGACGCGGCGCTGTATTCCGACAAGAAAAACAAGGATCATAATTTTCTTAAAGAGACGAAGTGAAAATTCGGTTAATTGATAATTATTGCATATTTCCGGTATATATTGCAGAGTTAAGAATGATAAAAAACAGCCTGAGAAACAGTATCTTCTCAGGCTGTATTGCATTTATGGATGCTTATATTTTCGTTCTGTGCGGCGCTATTCGCCGATGAGTATATTTATGGCGTCAATGTCAAACCCTACTACATATTTTCCGTTGTCCGCAAGGGTGACAGGTATCGAAGTCTGTCCCGATACGGATATGAGACGGCGGTAGTTGTCCTCGGATTCATTTACATCTATAACGTCATATTCCACCCGTTTTTCGTCAAGATATGCCTTCAGCCTGCGGCAGTATACGCAGGAGTCGGAAGAAAAAACTTTAAGCGTTGGGAACACTTCCTTTCAGAAAATGCCCCGTGCAGATCACAGCTCGACTCTTTCAAAATCCGCCGCACTGTGTTTGCACCATGGGCAGATAAAATCCTCGGGAAGCTCGTCGCCCTCGTAAATGTAGCCGCATATCTTGCAGACCCAGCCTTTTTTCGGCTGCGGCTTGGGCTTGATATGCTTGTGGTAGTAGCTGTAGCTTGCCGCGGGCACATCGGAAAGAGTTTCGCCGTCGGTCATGTCGGCGGTGAAAAGGATGTGTGTGCCGCAGTCTGCTATGCTTTTAACGGTAAATTCCATTCTGGCGCAGGAATATTTTGTAAGGTAAGCAAGTCCCGAGGGGCTTGTTTCGATAAAGTCCGCGCCGGAAAGCTTGTCCGTGTCTCTGCCAGAGGCAAAGCCGAAGCGCTTGATAACATCGAAAGGCGTTTCTTCCGTCAGCACGGAAATGCCGAATTTACCGCTTCTTTCTATCATTCCGCAGGTCTTGTTCTGCTTGTTTACGGCGATGACCGCAGCAGCAGGGGTCGAAGTCACCTGCATGAGGGTGTTTATGATACAGCCGTTTTTGTCGCCGTTATCGTTGGCGGTCAGAACATAAATGCCGTATCCGATCTTCTGCATAGAGGTAATATCCATATATATCATTCCTTTTTATATAGTATATTATACCGAACGTCCGAAATTTTTGATGAAGCAAAATTTACAGGACATATGATACTATATAAATTATACCATATATTTCAGAAAAAGTCTGTATATTTTGGTATGAATTATAGTTATATAGGATATGCATTTTATATCGGTTAGATATATCTCAAATAAATGTAAACTATTGCTTTAAAATGTATATTATGTTATAATAAAATCGATTGTGCGAATGTAATACTAAACACCAATAAAAAACGGGAAAAAATCTGCGCCGAAATCCAATA
>JBJEQM010000194.1:0-7454 GCA_051881755.1 Oscillospiraceae bacterium | reverse complement strand
CTGAATTAGCGTTATTTTTAGGTGCCGTGTGCAAGTCGGGATTTTTTTTATTAAAAAGTAACTGATTGATAATATATCAGTATTGCGGCATTGTTGGGTCAACTTCCCTTGCCCACGCGTTTATGCCGTCTTTGAGATTGTACATTTTACCTTTATATCCTGCCTCGCGCAGAGTATTTACCGCAAGTATACTGCGCTTGCCCTCTTTGCAGACAAACACCGTGTCAACGGTGGGGTCAAGCTCGTTCTGTCGGCGTTCAAGCTGACCTATGGGAATGACCTTTGCATCAAGGAATTTTGTTATGGCACGCTCATGAGGCTCACGCACGTCGATAATGGTTATCCTTTCGCCCTCGTCAAGACGGCGTTTAAGCTCCTTTGCCTCGATACCCTCAACGGGCGCTTCCTCCTCTTCCTGCTTCTTTATACCACAGAAATCGGCGTAATCATATTCTTCAAGCTTGGTGATAGTGGGGTGCTCGCCGCATATGGGACAGTTGGGGTCTTTATGTATTTTCAGCTCGCGGAATCTCATTTTCCACGCGTCAAAATTAAGGAGACGTCCCACGAGAGTTTCTCCGCCGCCTACGATAAGCTTGATGACCTCGTTTGCCTGTATGGTGCCGATAATGCCGGGGAGAGCGCCCATAACTCCGCCCGTTGCACATGACGGCACAAGTCCTGCCGGCGGCGGCGACGGATACATACATCGGTAACAGGGTCCCTCTTTTGCATAGTATACCGAAGCCTGTCCCTCAAACTGATACATCGCGCCGAAAACGTCGGGCTTGCCCAGCAGCACGCAGGCGTCGTTCACAAGATAGCGGCACTGATAATTGTCCGACGCGTCCGCCACAACATCGTACTCGGCAATAATGTCAAGAGCGTTTTCCGCAGTAAGCATATAGTTGTAGGTCTCCACCTTTACAAGGGGATTTATCTGCTTGATGCTGTCCTTTGCGGAGGCTACCTTTGGTCTGCCGATGTCACGGGTGCCGTGAATGACCTGACGCTGGAGATTTGTCTCGTCCACCTCGTCGAAGTCGATAAGACCAAGCTTGCCTACGCCTGCCGCCGCAAGATACTGCGCAAGTGGCGCGCCAAGTCCGCCCATGCCCACAATAAGCACCTTTGCGGCTTTCAGCTTTTTCTGTCCCTTTATGCCCACCTCCTGCAAAAGCAGATGTCGGCTGTAGCGAAGTATCTCCTCGTTGGTCAGCTTTTCGCCCTTTATATCGCCAAGCACGCTTGCGGTGGGTGCGCCGCCTGCGATTGCAGGTATCAGCATTATCTCGTCACCCTGCTTTACGGCAGTGTCGTTTCCCTGCAGGACCTTTATATTCTCCCCGTTCACGAACACGTTGATGAACGGACGAAGTTCGCCGTTATCATCAAACAGCGCTTTCTTAGTTTCGGGATATTCGTCCGCAAGGGAGCGTATCACTTCGCCTGCGGTGCTGCCCTCCAGCTCCAGCTCGGAGCGGTGATTTGTGAATGAGCGCAGTGTGGTGGGTATAAGTACGGTTATTGCCATAGAAATTTACTCCTTATTGCATATTGTTATTTTTTCTTCCGAAAACTGCATATCCTCGGCGGACAGCACAAAGCTTTTTGTCTTGACCGCTTTCCCCTTTACCACGGACATTATTATGTAGGAATAAACGGGCAGCGCATGGGTGCGGTCAAATTCAGACGGGAACGCTTCGCAGTCGGGGTGGGAATGATAAAAGCCGATAATATCAAAGCCTTTCTTTCGCGCGGTAAGCTCCGCTTTAAGCATTATCTCGGGTGTTATCTCAAAGCGGCGGCGCTTTTCCGACTTATCATAGCCGTTCTCCGCAGATTCGGCATATTCCGCAGTCTTGCCGCCGTTTTCGTCTATCCGTCCGAATATAATGCCGCAGCATTCCTCGGGATAACGTCCCGAGCCGTCCGTCAGCATATGCTGTATTACGTCCTTTGAAAGATATATCAATCCTTACACCTCCCACAGCGGATTGGAAAGATACCGTCCGCCGCCTCCGAAAATTCTTCGTTTTGTACAGACATTTTATCACCACCCATCAAAAAAGCTGCTTCATTACATAATGAAACAGCCTAAAAAACATATTTCAAGCTGTTCGCATATGCATCACAATAAAGCAAATGCGAACGGCACAGGACAATTCCGCCTAATTCACATCTGCACTATACACACATACAACAACGAAACAGCTTTTGCATTGAAAATTGTCCTTTCTATAATACCAATTAAGTAGGTTTGTAGGTTACGATTATATAATACGCTTTATACCCTACTTTGTCAATAGACTATGCGGAATTTTGTCATATTGCTGTATAATTCGCTGTCTGCTTGCACCTCAATTAACAAAAATAACAAATAAAAGTATGCCAAATTTCACTGCTGAACATATATACATAAAATATCCCGTAGTATAAAAATTGACATTGATTTATCCGAATGTTATACTATATCCATACAGCCATTCATCAACAGAAGATTTACAAGGAGGTCAAGCACATGAAGCTGTTTGTTGACGACGCAAGGACTCCCCCCGAAAGAGGCTTTGAATGTGCCGAGGATTATGACGGCGCGGTTTTTCTGTTAAGATATATGGACTTCGACTTTGTGACGCTGGATTACAGTCTGGGCGATGGTCCCGACGGGCTGGATATCCTCAGATTCATGCACGAAAATAAAAAGTATCCCAAGCACCTGAATATCCATTCAGACCACGCCGAGGGCAGAGCGCTTATGCGTGATTATGCAAAAGAAAATTTTCCCGAAACCGTGCGGATAACCATGAACAGCATGGACTGAACCGCGCTGTCAACAGTCGCGGTCTTGTACGGCTTATCAAGGTAAACACCCTATGAAAACAATACTTTTTCCGTCGAGTTATTTTTCGGACAATGAAGTCGATGACGATTTATTGAATCGATGATTTTTTCGTAAAAATCGCTTCTGAGCCGGCTTCAGTTTAAAGTTGGCTCCGTTTTTGTGATTATTTTATATCATCACTTTGGGGATGTCTTATACTAATCTTTGACCGTTCTGTAGACAAAAACGGCAGATAGAATTGTGCCAATCCAGAAAAGCGACCGCAGCAAGGCTTGCCGCCTTGCAAGGGAGCTTGACAACGAGTGGCGCAATTATAGCTGTAGGATTTGTCTATAGGGTGGTCAAAAATTAGTATTATACTTTAAAAACTGCGGACATGGTGTGCCGATAATATATACAACAAATGCTATGGCGAGTTACCACATAATGATCGGAAAATTCACCAAATCAAAGGCAGTATTCCGACAGATGATTCTATCCGCAAGGTTATTTATATGAGTGTCAAAGAAGTGGACTATATCCGTCCGTGACCGGGGACTTGCGTACTCACAGTTTGCGAGTTCCTTTGAGGACAGGTTAACAGTCTGACGGCTGACGAAAGCGCCGCCCAAGCCTTGGTACAAGGCTTGGCTCCCAGAGGTTTATCCGCTCCGGAGATATCCGATGGAAAAAATGAAAACAGCGACTTTCTGTCGCTGCTTTACATCGTATTATCTCACAGTCTGCGTCGGGTCGCTCATAAGCGTTGCCCTCTTTGACTGCATTTTTAGGAAACCGCCGATTAATGCGAAGCAATCGTTTCGCCGTTTTGAGTAATGCTCGAAAATCAGTCACTGATAGTATGACAAAAAACGTCAGAAGCGATTTAATCAGCGGTTCCTTAGTATCGTCAAAATTTTTGAAAAATGCATTTACACAGTTTAATTTTCAAGTCCCGGAATACAAAGGTATCAGTCTTTCTTATGCTTAACGAATTTGATTATACAGCAATCACCGCCGTCGGCAATAGTATCCTCAAGAACAAAATCAATTCCGTCAAGCTGAGATGTGGAACCATAGTCGTTTTCCATTGCAATCGAACACATACGTTTGATCTCGTCATCGGAAAGCCCCAGCTTCTGCCATGCGGCGACCATAGGGCAATAGTTGAAATGTATCTCGTAAACATCATCGGAAATACATACCTTTTCCTGCTCGAGAACCTTGTCTCCCGGCGCGACTCCAAAAAATTTTGAAAGCTCCTTAAGATCGGAGCGATCCTTCATTTTTGCATATTTATTTGAACCAAGGTACTGACCGTATTTGTAAAGTCCTTTTCTGAAAATATCTTCGCTTACTCCTGCCGCGTCTGCCTCTTTAACAAAATAATAAAGGTTGGCTGCACGGCGCTCCGTTGCGATACGTACCTGTTTTGTGACATCGTCAAGCTCTATTTTAGAAATATTTTTTATTTTTGACATAAAAATTAATCCTTTCTTTTATAAATAATTATTTTTATGAGGTATAATAAATTAAATACGATTGTATTCTTTAATTGTACGGCAGTGAGGTGTTTAATGTGAATATACGACAACTAAAAGTTTTCAATGAAGTCTGTAGGTGTATGAATATGACTACTGCCTCAAAAAATCTTTATGTTTCACAGCCGTCAATAAGCAAAACTATTTCTGAACTTGAGGATTGGTACGGAACAAAACTTTTTGTGCGGATAAACAAGACCCTTATGCTAACACCAAGCGGAAAAATCGTTGCCGAGTACTCGCAGAAAATTGTCGATATGGTTGAGCAGATGGACCGCGAAATCAAAGAAAAGGTCCATTGCGGAGAGCTCATCAGACTTGGCGTAAGTATCACGACACGTACAGACTGCCTCAGCGGCATTATGGCTGCATTCAAAGAAAAAAATAACGATATACGAGTTGAAGGCGTTATTGACAGTACTCAGAAAATTATCAATATGATTTTGCAGAATGACGCTGACTTCGGACTTGTTGACGGAAAAATTGAAAATAATAATCTTATTTACGAGGAATTGTTTAAAACTAAAATCGTACTAATCTGCTCCGATAAACACCCATTGTTTTCAAAGGAGAAAATAACTGCAGAGGACATATCAAGAGCTGATTTTATTGTCAGGGAAAACGGATGCGCGACCCGTACTGAATTTGAACGTGCAATGAGCGAGTTGGGCATAAAATGGAATGCCACATGGGTATGTTCAAATACAAATGCAAGTATTCGGAACGCTGCCGCAATGGGACTTGGAATAGGCGTCGTAACCGAACTTTCTACCAAAAAAGATATTACAAGCGGACATATGCGCATCATCCCCGTACCGGGACTTGACATAAACCAGACTTTTTATATGGTATACCATATCCGTAAGGAATTCAGCGAAAGTCTCGCTATATTCAAAAAATACATCGCCGATAACTTTAATGATTTTTTCGGTACTAACATTGAATCAATGTGAAGAGCGCTGTTAAGGATCCATAAATCAAACGGACTGCACAGCGCTCTGTGTATTTTAGGCTTTTTCCATAATTATGACTGTTTGCTGCCGGATTTTGCAGCTTGTAACATAATAAATTCAATACATAAATCCGTCGTTTTAATATATTAAGTTTATACCCTCAGAAAAGCCCCGCAATTTAAAAATCAAGGCTTTTCAAAATTATTATATACGTCTGTGTACGCTGAAAGTGTAAGCTGTTAATTGTGCAGCATATTAAACTTTTTTGAATCTTATAGTACAATAGTCACAGCCTTCAGCTTTTGTTCCGGCAATTTCGTATTCAACTCCGGTCAGATATTTTTCAACCATAGTCTTGTCGCCATTGTGAACGATATAGCAGAATTTGGCGATTTCCTCATCGGGTACGCCGGCTCTTATCCAGCCGTTTACAAAGGGACAGTAGTGGAAGTGCATTTCATAAAGTTCATCGGTCACAACGGCTTTAGTCTGCTCAAAAATAAAAGGAGCGTTGCCTGCACCAAAATAATTCGGAAGTGCGCTCACATCGCTTTTATCCTCTAAGGTATCGAATTTGTGAGAACCTTCCATAAGTCCATAATTAGCAATGGCTTCCATAGCCATGTTTTCCCAGTCTACACCTCTTTTTCTTGCTGCGTCGATAAGCAAGTAAAACCAGATCGCACGGTGTTCAAACGCTCCGCGAAGCTGCTTGATATTTTTTTCGACCTCTGCAGACGGGGTATTTTTTATATTTGACATAATTAAGATCTCCTTATATTTTGTGGTTTTTCTATTCTATATTTCGGCATAGGCATATCAATAAAATTATACCATTGAGTTTGCAATTTGTAAAATATATTTTTTTTATTGTTTCGATAAAAAAATTTTATTTTGAATCCGAAGGAAAGAATGAGCAACAAAAACAGAGGAGTCAAAAGCGACAGCTTGGTTTATTTTTGTTCGAGCTCCCGTCTCAGCTTTTCCTTTATGTCATCATACCATTCGTCGGGAAGAATTTGCGGCGGAAGCACTTTAAGGGTAAAGGTACTGCCGAAATCGGGACCGTTTTTGTATTTGGGGGCGAAGTGACAGTGCAGGTGAGGAAGCTTGTCGCTGTAAAAGCCCATATTGATTTTGTCGGGAGAAAATATTTTGTTTATCGCAGCGGCAGTGCGCTTCATATCTCTTGCAAATGCTTCAGCGGTGTTGTCGTCAAGCTCGTAAAAATTGCTGATATGATCGTTAAGTGCAATTGCGCATCTTCCGCGGTAAGTCTGGTCACGAAAAAGATAAAGCGTCGTTGTTTCAAGCATACACACCGGCATCATAAGCTTATCAAGATTTTCATTCGGAATGCAGTACATACAATTGTTGTCTTTCATAAAATCAACTCCATGATAAAACGCCGTTACATTCGGCGTTTTTTATTTTTTCTACGGAAAAGATCCGTGCTTAATAATTGAATGGTAGCAGAAAATTCAAATAATGTCAATGCCCAAAAGCATAAATTTTAAATCAATAAATTTGTTTTTTCACTAATGTTCTGACAGGCTTCAGCTCAGATTTTTCCGTATTTAACGAGGTTTTAGTTTTATTTTTTTCTGTGACAACGATATCACGAAATATAGCGATATTCCCATATTCACTTAATAGGCTTAATCGTAAAAATCAGGGACAAATCAAGGGACAACGTTATCTTGATTTTAAGTAAATTTTTGATTGCGAAGTCGGATTTGAGTGAAAAATAGAGAAAAAAATTGAATTTAATTGCGAAATATCACTTGTTCGTGACAACGTTGTCAAAATTTTTAGTTGTAAATTTTTATATGCCGTGATAAAATATGTCGTAGATTTCACTCAAGCCATTGATTGAAAATATTACGGTCAAACCCCAAAATGTCAATTGCAACACGCAAAAAAAGTTTATGCGGTCAATGATAATATTTTGTTATTGTTACAATTAAAAAAATGTATTTTACAAAATGGATTTTAAATGATACAATAATTTGATAAGTATATTAATTTAAGAAAGGGGCTATTTATATGCCTATGCTCGTTACTTTTGAAGATTTACAGTCCAATCTTGTAGAAACGGATTTCGATCCGTCGCTTGATATTCATATCGAATAAGATCGG
>JBJEQM010000193.1:0-1965 GCA_051881755.1 Oscillospiraceae bacterium | reverse complement strand
GGGCATTTGTGCTTTTCCAACAGCTTTTGTGCAAGCAGCGTTTTGCCCGTGTGGGAGCTGCCCGATATTAATATTATCATATTATTACGCTTTCAGCTGCATATAAAGCCTGTTCTGCATCGTTTCGTCCGTTTCAAAGCGTCCGCGCAGGGTGGAGGACATTGTCTTTGCGGAGGGCTTTTTTATGCCGCGGGCGGTCATGCAGCTGTGGTTTGCTTCAATGAACACCGCAACGTCGGGAGAGCCTGTTGCAAGCTGCATTATCTCCGCGATGTCCGCGCCGATACGCTCCTGCAATTGCAGGCGCTTTGCCGCCATGTCCGCGATACGGGCTATTTTGGAAAGCCCCAGCACCTTGCCGTTGGGGATATATGCAACGGAAACTTTCATATCGTACATCAGCGCAAGATGATGCTCACAGTAGGAAAATACCTCGATGTCCTTGACCAGCACGATATCGCTGCCGCCGTGGGAGAAGCCCTCCTCAAAGGTCTTGCTGAACATCTCCGCTATCTCGGCGTTGGTATACCTCATGCCCTCGAAAACCTCGCCGTACATTCTTGCAACACGGTCGGGAGTTTCTCTCAGACCCTCGCGGTCGGGGTCCTCGCCCAGCGCTGCAAGTATGCCGCGGATATGCTCTTTTATTGCTTCATAATCAAATTCCTGTTTCATGTTCATACTCCTCGCTTGTTTGGGTCCCAGATAAATTTGTGCATTTGCAGCTGCATATTTACGCCGTTCATTTTATTCTGTATCATAAAGTCCACAATATCCGCAGGGTCTATCCTGCCGAAAACGGGGCTGAAATATACGCTGCATTTTTCCGTCAGACCGTAAGTATCTATAACATTCTTAGCTGTTATCAGGTCGTCCCGAGATGATACCACAAATTTTACCGTATCATTCTTGCCGATATAATTGTAATTTTTCGTTAGCATATATTGCTCCATGCCGCTGCCGCCCAGCTTATAGTCAAGGGTCAGGGACGGACGGTTTTCCATGCTTGCTATAGGGGATATGTCCGCGCTGCCGTTGGTCTCTATCTCCACGCGGATATTTTGGTCGGCAGCAAGTTTTTTCAGCAGGATATTTATATCGGGCTGGATAAGGGGCTCGCCGCCCGTGAGTGTGACATTTTTCACGCCCGTACTCATTATATAATTGTATATATCCTCCTCGGTCATGACCGTAAAAGGCGCGTCGGGCTCATTTGCCCACATTGTATCGCAATAGGAGCAGCGGAGATTGCAGCCCTTAAAGCGGATAAACACGGCAAGCTGTCCTGCATGAGTGCCCTCGCCGTTTATGCTGACAAATTTTTCAACTACCCTGTATTCCGCCATGTCTCAGTCCTCCGTGTATACGGCGCAGTTGTTGGGAGTTTCGTACACCGTCATTCGGTATACGTCGTAGCCCTTGGCTTTCATGCAGCCGTAAAAATACTGCGAAAAATTCTCCGCGGTGGGGCGGAAGTCCACCTCCGTGAGACGGAAGCCCTCGCTTTTCAGCGCCTCAACTGTGGAGGGTTTCAGGGAGCCTTTTTCGTATATAAATGTATGGTCGAAGCTGTCGGCAAGAGCCTTGAGGTCTGCTTTAAGGTCGCCGAAATCGACTATCATGCCTTTCAGCTGACCGTCGGCGCAAAGCTTTTCGCTTCGTATCTCTATTTCAATTTTCCAGCGGTGACCGTGTATATTGGAGCATTTGCCCTCGTATCCGAAAAGGAAGTGGGCGCTGTCAAACGCTGCTTCGGTTTTGAGAAAATACATAAGCATATCCTTTCAAAAAAATAAGCGGACATGGCGCACCATATCCGCAAAATAGCGTATGATGTCCTGGTTTTGTTTATAGACAGGATGGCACAAACGAACTGTCTTGTATAATAACCATATTATTATATACTATATCTGCGATAAAATCAACAGTTATTTGTTAATTTTTAAAATAAGATAAAAAAGATTA
>JBJEQM010000192.1:0-7457 GCA_051881755.1 Oscillospiraceae bacterium | reverse complement strand
AAAAGCTTTAGCTTTTTTATATTGGATTTCGGCGCAGATTTTTTTCCGTTTTTTTGGTGTTTAGTATTATTATACAACCGCTCGCATTGTTTATTCTTCTTTTAAGGGAGTTACAACCACCTTACCCTCACTGTCAAGCAAAGGAGTAAGTCCGCCGGAATAACCGGTAAAATGATAAAGATAATTTACACCGGTAACTCTGTCCACCCATATCTCGGTAACATTCACCGCACCCTGTGAGTATGTTTTTATAAATCTATCCATGATATACCTCCTTTATTGTACAGTCGTCAGACAAGAAATTCCGTAAATGATGTATATTGCAGCAGTTATCCACACCGTGGGAGATTTAACAAAGGCTTTCCATGTAAGCTTTTTGCCCTCGTCCGCGATAACGGGAGCGCCGTCGCAGGGGAAGCCGTCCTCGTTGGTGACTTTGCCGTTTCGCTTATACAGCAGCACAGCGGCAGCTGCGCCTATCACCAGAACTGCGCCGGCATAAATAAACTCTGTGGTTTCAAAACCATCACCGATAGAATACTCAAAATAAGCAATCACTATGGCAACGGTATTTGCGCAAATATGACAGATGATAGGCACCCAAAGAGAGCGGCTCTTCATCGCCGCATAGCCTATAGCAAGACCAAGCAGGAAGCCGTTGAACATCTGATTGAAGTTGCCGTGCATAAGTCCGAAAAGTATAGCGGAAGCGATGACCGCAAAAGGCTTGCTTACGGGAGAGAGCAGCTTCATTACGCCGCCTCTTACAAAAAGCTCCTCGGTAATTCCCGCGATAAATACAAAGTATATTACCATAAGCACATTATGCTTCATATCGTCGGAAAAGCTCATCATAGCCTGTGCCTGTTCGCTAACGCCGGTAACACCCGTAATGCTTATTATAGCCACCTGAATAAACATTGACAAGCCCTGCAAGCCCAGAACGGTCAGCACGCAAAGCAGTCCGTCCAAAGCGGATATTGCGCTCTTGCCGAAAACCTTTGCAGGATAAACATTTTTGGACGCTCCCCTTGCAATTAAGAAGCAGACCGTATTTGCTATAAGATACGCTGCCGCATTCACCATAAGCAGGTAAAACGGAGACGACATGGACTCCATAAGCTTTTCCTGCATTTCCGCAGGGTCGGTCACACCCTGCATGGCAATCTGCACCGACATAACAACAGAACCTATAATGCTGCCGAAAACCGCTACAAGCTGTATAATGGCAAACTGTATTAGCATCAAGCCGCCCGCCCAGTTATAGCTTCCCTTGACCCTCTTGTAGGTCATCTTCAAATTCATTTCTTCCGCCGTCATGGCTGTCAAATTTTCGCTCATAATCAATCCCTCTCACTTGTTATATTTTTTTCTCAGCCTTATGTAATACATTAAAGAACGCACCGCAAACATACCGTAGGATATAATGCACAGTGCACTAAGTGCCGCAAACATATAATCAAACCAACCGCCGCTGAAATTACCCGTGATTATCTCAAACAGTATAAAGCCGTAAAGCAGCACCACCAGTATCATGGGCAGTATCATTTTCAGCATATAGTTTTTCGCCTGCCGCAGAGCGGAGTCGCCGTCGGTGTAAAATTCACCGTCATCATCGTCGGCGCAGACCTTTGTCCATATGCAGTAGCCCTGCACCCTTGTGAATGTGGCAAATTCAAGCTTCCAGCCGTCCGACTTTATCATGTCGATATACTGGTCGCTTATCTCGTCCTGATAGTCGATGACAAATTTCAGCCTGCACGGCTCGGACTTTACAAAATAGAACGTTGTACCCATTTTGTCAAGACGGTAGAACTTCCAGCCCTCCGCCGCCATTTTCTCCACCCACTGCTCCGCTTTGTCGGGGGCGGATATCCACGACAGCGGCGACCTTTTTATCATGGTCTTGTCTTTCAGCATCTGCTTTTCCTCCTCGGGAGTATAGCGGAATATACCCTCGGGTATGGTAAAGCTGAACTTTACCGCATTCTTGCTCTGCGCCAGTATCTTTTTGTTGGACACATGAGCGCGTATTGCAATATACAGAGACACCGCAAACAGTATCAGATGGAGCAGCACCGTTATAAGGAACGCGGGCAGCGATTTATCCTCCGCCGCTGCAACGAATGAGCCGATGATAAAGCCTACAAAATAGCATATCACAAAATACATTACCACCTGCACCGCGCGGTAGAACGTCACCCAGCTGTTGTAAACGGGACCCGACTCCACTTTCAGCTTGTCGCCCTTTACAACATAGCAGCTTTTCCCCGCGCAGACCTGCTCCCAGCCGTATTCGGCAAGCCGCGGGGGTACTCTGCCGCCGCACTTCCGCGACGGCACGATACGGTATCGTACATTCTGCGGCTCGCCCTCTTCAAAGGTGAATTTTCCGTTTAGACGGAAGTCCGTCAGTATATCGCCCCGAGCCGCCATTTCCGAGAGCCTTTCCTCGGTCTTTATAATGTCCGCAAACCAGAATGGTATATACTTCACTTTCATATGTTACCCTCCTGCGAAACGGCGTTGTCATACAGCAGCTTTATCCTGTTTATCTCCGCTCGGAGCACCTCTCTGCCGCTGTCGGTTATCTCGTAGATTATCTTTTTGTCGCTGTCATCGTAGATGTCGATAAGGTTATCTTTCTGCATTTTCGTAAGCGTACCGTAGACCGTACCCGAGCCCAGCTTTATGCGGTTTTCCGTCAGCTCGGCGACGAATTTCGTTATACCGTAGCCATGCCTCGGCTCTGTCAGTGCCAGCAGGATATAAAAGGCGGTCTCCGTCATTGGCAGATAGCTTTTTTTCAGCTTTTCAATATCCGGCATAATACCACCTTAATCTACAATGGCTTTCTTCTTGCCGTTCTTATTGCGGGGATACTCGCGCACTCTTGTGATATAGTCGATGTTCACCACATCGTCGCCGAAGCCCGTATCAATGGATACCCAATTTTCCTGCACGTCCTTTATTGTACCATGCACCTGTGATGTCTCCCCCGTCATCATATAGACGATACATTCCTTGCCGATAAAGCGTTTGATAATTTCGTACATCTTAATTCTCTCCTCCATAGTAAGTTTTCTGCGTTTCCGTTTTGTTATCCTGAGCGCCGCATAAGTTCTTCTGCGGCGGAATGCAGGAAGAATTATACAGAAAAGCAGTATAAAAAATATCAAGTATAAATACGTCGGGTTCACCCGCATCACCTCCTGTCGCGGCTCGATATGTCGCACCGTGACATATATCATGGTATGAGTATATCACGGCGTGACATAGTTGTCAAGAGTTTTTTTATATTTCGGCACATTTTACAATATATTACACCTCGGTATATAAAAATTATATAGCATATATACAATTCCGTAATTTATGATATACAACGTATTTTTATATTAAACAATTGTTAATAACAAAAGATAATTGTCTGTCGATATATACAAGAACTTGTGGTCGGTATGAAGAAATTATCAATATATTGATAAAATTAATGGATTTTGGCGAAAAAGTATTGTCAGGTCGAAAAATATATGATACAATAATGCTACGACATAATTTGAGAAAAAATGCACCGCATACAGCGGTTTTTATTGGAGGTTTATTATGGCAGGTTTACCGGCTGAATGGGCAGGCTTCCGTCTCGGACGATGGAGCAGCTCTATCAATGTAAGAGATTTTATTCAGAATAACTACAAGCAGTACGACGGCGGCGGCGACTTCCTCGCAGGCCCTACGGGAAATACAAAGGCGCTCTGGGAGCAGGTGTCCGAGCTTTCGCGCAAGGAGCGCGAAGCGGGCGGCGTTCTGGATATGGATACCAAGATAGTATCCACCATTACTTCCCACGGCGCAGGCTATCTTGACAAGGACAAGGAGCAGATCGTGGGTCTCCAGACGGACAAGCCCTTTAAGCGCTCTCTCCAGCCTTTCGGCGGCATAAGAATGGCGCAGAACGCCTGCCGCGAAAACGGCTACGAAGTCGACCCCGAGGTCGTTGACATCTTCACAAAATACAGAAAGACCCACAATCAGGGCGTTTTTGACGTATACACTCCCGAAATGAGAATGGCGAGAAAATCCGCTATAATCACGGGTCTCCCCGACGCATACGGCCGCGGCAGAATTATCGGCGACTACCGCCGCGTTGCCCTCTACGGCGTTGACCGCCTTATCGAGGACAAGAAGCACCAGTTCGAGACCACACTCAAGCGTATGACCTCCGAGACTATCCGTCTCCGCGAGGAGCTTGCGGAGCAGGTACGCGCTCTGGAAGAGCTTAAAGAGCTTGGCAATATATACGGCTTCGACATCTCCCGTCCCGCGGCAAACGCAAAGGAGGCTATCCAGTGGCTCTACTTCGGCTATCTTGCGGCAGTCAAGGAGCAGAACGGCGCCGCCATGAGCCTTGGAAGAACGTCCACCTTTATCGACATATACATTCAGCGCGACCTTGACCTCAACCTTATCACCGAGGAGCAGGCGCAGGAATATATCGACCACTTCATCATGAAGCTGCGTATCGTAAAGTTCGCACGTACTCCCGAGTACAACGAGCTTTTCTCCGGCGACCCCACATGGATAACCGAATCCATAGGCGGCGTCGGCATCGACGGCAGACACATGGTAACAAAGACCTCGTTCAGATATCTTCACACTCTGGATAATTTGGGCACTGCTCCCGAGCCTAATCTTACGGTGCTCTGGTCTGTAAGTCTCCCCCGCAAGTTCAAGGAATACTGCGCGGAAATGTCCATCAAGTCCTCGTCCATACAGTATGAAAACGACGATCTGATGAGAGTTACCCACGGCGACGATTACGCTATCGCCTGCTGTGTATCCTCCATGGTAGTGGGCAAGGAAATGCAGTTCTTCGGCGCACGCGCCAACCTTGCAAAGTGCCTGCTGTACGCTATCAACGGCGGCGTGGACGAGCGTCTCAAGGTACAGGTAGCGCCCAAGTACCGTCCCGTAACGGGAGATTATCTTGATTACGACGACGTTATGGAAAAGTACGACGCTATGATGACATGGCTCGCCGAGCTTTATGTAAATACCCTGAACATCATTCACTATATGCATGATAAATACTGCTACGAGAAGCTACAGATGGCGCTCCACGACCGTGACGTAAAGCGTTACTTTGCTACGGGTATCGCGGGACTTTCCGTCGTTGCTGACTCACTCAGCGCCATAAAGTACGCCAAGGTAAAGTGCGTCCGCGATGAAAACGGTATCGTTGTTGACTACATCACCGAGGGCGATTATCCCAAGTACGGCAACAACGACGACCGCGTTGACAGCATTGCGGTAGATGTTGTAAACCGCTTCATGGACAAGATAAGAATGTACCACACATACAGACACAGCATACCCACAATGTCAATTCTTACCATTACATCAAATGTTGTATACGGCAAGAAAACGGGCAACACCCCCGACGGCAGAAAGATGGGCGAGCCTCTCGCTCCCGGCGCAAACCCCATGCACGGCAGAGATACACAGGGCGCAACGGCTTCCCTTGCTTCCGTTGCGAAGCTGCCTTTCAAGAACGCGCAGGACGGTATCTCCAACACATTCTCCATTATCCCCGACGCGCTGGGTAAGGATAACAGCATTTTTGTGGGCGATATCGACATTGACAAGCTGGCAGGCGAGGACGAATAAATGGACAACAAAAGAGTATCCGACCTTGTTGATATGCTTGATAAGCTTGTATCACAGGGCAGCGGACATATAAACGTTACAGCCGAGGACACCGACGGCGAAATGCAGGTCACCACGGGACGGAGCCTTGACTGCGGAAATAATCCCACCGCGTGCAGCGTACCCACTCTGCACAAGGGCATTGATGAATAATAGGAGGAGTCAAAAATGACTGAAGTAAACAAGCAGCAGGTCGATAACCTTATCGAACTTCTTGACGGATATGTTGCCAAGGGCGGACATCACCTTAACGTAAATGTTTTTACAAGAGATACACTTCTTGACGCGCAGAAGCACCCCGAAAAATATCCCCAGCTCACTATCAGAGTATCGGGCTACGCGGTAAACTTTATCAAGCTTACCAAGGAGCAGCAGGACGACGTTATCTCCAGAACGTTCCACAAATCTATGTAATTTAAAGGGCTTTGCGAGACACCGTTTTCGGTGTACCGCAAAGCCCTTTCTGCGTTTATTCGGGAAGCAGCCCCTTATCGCGGGACTCCTCCAGCATTGCATAGAAATTCTCCCAAAGCTCCTCAGAGCCGTCCTTTATCTTCATGCTGCGCTCCGCCACCTGCGGAAAATGCACGCCGTGCTCTTTCCACGATATACCCTGGCGGAAATTGTTCAGCAGCATTGGCTGTATCCTGTCCATGGCGTTTGCGAAACGCGCCTCGGGAGTATCGTTTGCTTCAAACTCGTCCCACAGCGCACGAAATTCCCCGCCCATATCCTCGGGCAGTATGCCGAAAATACGCTTCGCCGCTTTAACTTCACGCTCCCGCTTTGTGAGGTTTCCCTCGGTATCGTAGCAGTACGTGTCCCCCGCGTCTATCTCCACCACATCATGCACAAGCACCATTTTCATGGTTTTCATCACGTCCAAAGGCTCGTTGGAATACTCCGCCAGAAGCATGACCGCCATAGCCAGCGAAAATGAGTGCTCCGCGTCGTTTTCCTTGCGGGGCATTGGTACGCGCTCCTTGAAATTGCCGTTAAACTCCGCCGAGCCGTCGGGGAGGTCGTCGTTTGCAATATAAGTCTGACGGTAGCGGTTTTTCAGCTTGTCGACCTCCAGCAGGAAGTCAAGCTGCTTTTTCATTCTCTCGTTCATCAGTCAATACCCTTTCTGCTCTGAATGTGCCGCGTTATTTTTGTGAGGAACATGGGCGGCACAAGGGACGAGCCAACTACCGCCGCTTTCATTGTAAGCGTGGGTATTATCAGCACCTTGCGCGCAAACATTCCTTTCACGGCGCACTCCGCGGCGTACTCGCTTGAAATACCCTTTAAGCTGAATTTTACCCCCGCCTCATTGTTGAAGTTGGTATCAACGGGACCGGGACAAAGTGCGCCGACATAAACGCTGCTGCCCTCGCTGCGAAGCTCCTCGCAGACCGCCTCGGTCATGCGGACAACATAGTTTTTTGTGCCGTAATACGTCGCCATGTACGGTCCTGCCATAAAGCCCGCCGACGAAGCAACGTTAAGTATATATCCGCTGTTTTTCTCGCGAAAATCGCGGAGGAAAAGCTTCATAAGAATGTGCATGGCGGTGATATTGACGTCTATCATGTCAAGCTCCTTGTCAAGCGCCGTCTCTGCGAATTTGCCGAAATCGCCAAAGCCCGCGTTGTTGATAAGGATATTTACATTATACTGCTTAACCTCATCATACAGACGGAAACATTCCTCGCGGCGGCGCAGGTCTGCGGTAATTATCTTCACACGCCTTGCCCCTATCTCGCCGCGAA
>JBJEQM010000191.1:0-1967 GCA_051881755.1 Oscillospiraceae bacterium | reverse complement strand
CAAGATTGTCGGCTTGATTTTTTCCATATTTTAAATGGTGTTTAGTATAAAACATAATATTATCGGACAAAATTCGGGGGTATGAAAATGATAAAGAAAATAGCAGCGGTATCTGCTGCTGCGGCGCTCTGCCTTAGCCTTTCATCCTGCATGAGCGCGGCTGTTGATACTGCGGAAAAAATATACGCAGGCGGGCGGCAGGAAACCTCCGCCGTGCAGGAAAATACGCCTGCCGTGACCGAAGCTGTCACCGAAGCGAAAACGGAACAAACCACCGTCAAAACCGAAGCGCAGACGGAAAAAGCCGAGGAGAAACCGCTGAGCCTTTACGACCTTTCTTCGGCGAAAATAAGAAATAACAGCCTGTCGGTATACAGCGGCGAGCCTGCGCTGAACACGGACGAAAAATCGCGTCTGCTTTTCGAGGGCACTCTTGCCGACCTTGATATTATCGGCGACCGCGCGGCGCGCATTGACGGCTACGAATATCCTGAGTATAACGCCGTGCGATGCTCCACGGGCACACTTGTCACGGAGGACAGCGAAAACTACTACGGCACATTTTTCAACAGCCGTATCAATACCGACTGCTATCGTCCGCTTGTGAGCGATTTTGTCACGCCGTACAGCATCTTGTGCTGTGACCCTATTATGGTGCTGGAGCCTTATGAATACAACTATATATGGTCTGAAAAAATATTTGACTGCCGCGAGATAGTATACGCCTACACCGCCGAGGTCACGGGGCTGAACTGCTTTATACGCTATACCGATGAGTTTAATTACGAGATAATACCCGATCCCGCTTATATGTACGGTCTGCCTGTATATCACTCCACAGGCATGGAATGTACATATGATATAAACGGCGTGAAGGTCCGCGCGGACACCATAAAAGCCTACGCCGATGTTGACTCGGGGGACGGAGCCGAGCTGAGAAAGGCTGCCGGTCGTGCTGACGGAAAGTATTTTTACGGCAAGATAAGCGGTACTATATCCTGCTGCTACAGCAGCAAAGACGGATATATCTCACCCCATATCTACAACGCCGATACCGAGTATTACTACGCGATGCCCACGTCCATATCCGTATTTGAGCTTATCTCCGAGGACACGGACAAGATACTCAGCGAGGGAGTTTTCGCCGTTAAGGACGACGGCGGTATATACAATACGCTGATGAACAGCCGCCATACCTTTATGAACGACTGCGTGTGCGGTTTGCGGCTTATTGATATAAACGACGACGATTTTCCCGAGCTTTTTGTATCGCGGTTGGAGGCGGCGGATAACCTCAAAGCGTACGTCGATATTTACGATATAAGCGGCGGCAGCACACGTCTGCTCGGAACTACGGAGACAAATTCGGGATATCAGAACAATATCTGCCTCGCTGCCACGCCCGAGGGCGACAAATGGATATTCCAGTCGCGCATAGACATTGACAAGGGCGGAAGCTCCGCCAATGATACGGTATATATTATGTCCCTTAATGACGGTGCGTTGGAATTTCAGCGGTATTTTGCCATTGATTATAAGCCCGATGAAAACCGCATGACTGTTGTCGAGCCCATATTTATGGGTGCGCCGCTGGAGTATAAGACCGGTATCGCCGACGGAAAAACGGTATATTCCTACGGCTGGATATCGTCGGACAGCCTGCGCGGACTGCTGACAAAGCTTTACGGTAATTTCCTGTCGGATAATGTCAAGGAATTTTACGCGCTGAACAGTCAATGGCTGTCGAACGTCACAAGCGCCAACGAGGCTCCAGGCAGATTTTCCAACAGTATACGGGTCATTTCGCAGGACGACCGTGCCGTGGCGGCGCACATTGCCTTTATGACGGAGAAGTGGTACGAATACGGCAATAATTATATTGAGGGATTTTATCCGCCTGCGGATATTTTTGAGTAATACTAAACACCAATAAAAAACGGAAAAAAATCTGCGCCGAAATCCAATAT
>JBJEQM010000190.1:0-1981 GCA_051881755.1 Oscillospiraceae bacterium | reverse complement strand
AGGAGGTGTTTTTAATGGCTAAGGTAAAGTCTAAGTACGAAGTTATGGTAATCTATACCCTTAAGAACGGCGAAGAGGGCGTTGCTGCACTCAACGATAAGTTCAAGGCTATGATTGAGGCCAACGGAACAATGGAGTCTGTTAACGAGTGGGGCAAGAGAAAGCTCGCTTACGAGATCGACGACCAGACCGAGGGCTACTACGTTCTTTACACATTCGAGTCAAAGCCCGATTTCCCCGCTGAGCTCGACCGTGTATTCAAGATCACAGACGGCGTTATGCGTTCACTCATTACTGTTATTGAATGAGTTGAGAAAGGGGCGGTATTATGTTAAATAAGGTAATTCTGATGGGCAGACTTACTGCCGATCCCGAATTGAGACAGACTCCCTCCGGAGTTTCAACTTGTCAGATAACTGTTGCGGTTGATAGAAACTACACTCCGCAGGGCGGCGAAAGACAGGCAGATTTTATCACTGTTGTTGCTTGGCGTCAGACAGCGGAATTTATCAGCAGATATTTTTCCAAGGGCAGAATGATTTGTGTTGAGGGAAATCTCAGAACCAGAACTTATGATGATAAGAGATATCCCGAAGTGCGTCATTATGTAACGGAGGTTTATGCTGATTCTGTTTATTTTACAGGTGAAAAGGCACAGCAGGGCAGCGGATATGCTCCCCAGCAGTTCCAGCAGCCTCAGCAGTATAACAATGCTCCCCAGTATAACAACAGTCAGCCCGCACAGGCACAGCAGCCTGCGCCCTCCATTTCTATGGGCGATTTGGGCGATTTTGAAGAGGTGATCGGGGACAGCGATCTGCCGTTCTGATCATCGGAATCATCAATCTAATAGGAGGTTACTACAATGGAGAAAGATAGAGAAAAGTCTCCCCGCGGCGGCATGAAGAGAACCCGTAAAAAGGTTTGTATGTTCTGCGCTGACAGAGTGGAGAAAATTGATTACAAGGATATTCCCAGACTTAAGAAGTGCATGACCGAAAGATCCAAGATCCTTCCCAGACGTGTTACAGGCACTTGCGCTTATCATCAGCGCCAGCTGACAACAGCTATCAAGAGAGCAAGACACATCGCTCTTGTTCCTTACGTTTCCGACTAATTACGGATAATTGTCCCCTCGCAGTTTTGCGGGGGGATTTTTGCGTATATACGTTTTGGTGATATTTGCCGAAAAAAGTGTCGCATTTTGTATTGGGCTTGACTTTTATGCAAAAAGTGGTATACTGTAATATAGAAAATTATGCGGTACGCCGCAAATTTAATAAATATCGGAGGATACATAGTTATGTCAAAGGAATTTATCGTCGAAACATCGGCACGTCACGTTCACGTTACACAGCAGGATCTGGAGACCCTGTTCGGCAAGGGTGCAACACTTACAAAGAAGAAAGACCTCTCTCAGCCCGGTCAGTTTGCCTGCGAGGAGAGAGTTGAGGTAGTAGGACCCAAGAAGTCTATTGCAGGCGTTTCCATTCTCGGACCCGTAAGACCCGCTACACAGGTAGAGCTTTCCGCTACCGACGCACGTTCCATCGGTATTGCCGCTCCCATCAGAGAAAGCGGCGATGTTGCAGGCTCGGGCGCGTGCAAGCTGGTTGGTCCCTGCGGCGAAGTTGAGCTTTCCGAGGGAGTTATCGTTGCAAAGAGACATATCCACCTTACTCCCGCCGACGCCGAAGAGCTTGGCGTTAAGGACAAGGACGTTGTATATGTAAAGCTTGATACAAAGGAAAGAAAGGCTATCCTGGGCGACGTTGTATGCCGCGTTTCCGACAAGTTTGCAAGAGCTATGCACATCGACACCGACGAAGCAAACGCTGTCTGCTCCGCTCCCGGTCAGACTGGCGAGATCGTTAAGCTGTAATTATATATTATAGTATAAAAAAGCCGCCGTATGCTTTATTGTGTACGGCGGCTTTGCTGCATAAAAATACCGCGCAGATAATTATGTCTGCGAGATCGG
>JBJEQM010000189.1:0-1987 GCA_051881755.1 Oscillospiraceae bacterium | reverse complement strand
CCGTTATACCGTTTAAGTCGCTGTATATTGTTGACTGATAGTATAATTTTAATTTTTCTTTACCCGATGTAATAGAATTATATAAACTATTTGTATAATTATTTAATTCATTACAGTAAGTATTACGTAATACCGATATATAAGCCCCTGCTTTGGCAAGCTGTCTGTCCCAGATGTCGATATTTTGTACGTCGGCGGCTTGTCTTGCGCTGCCTTTCAGCATGGCGTTGCGCTGGGTCAGTACATTATTATATGTGTTCAGCGCGCTGATGTAGGAGGGCTTTATCTGAGATATTGCCAAATCCGCGAAATTGCGCCTGTTATCGGGGGAGCCTTTTGTAATGTTCAGGTCGTCGGGAGTGAACACCACACATCGGAAGCTGCCGAACAGCTTGGACATAAGCGGCAGCTTTACGCCGTTGAGGGTGACGATCTTTTCCTTGACGCTGCCCTTTTTCGCCGAGAAGCGTATCTCCTGACGGCGGAAGGAATCGGTAAATTCCATCCGCACGTCCGCAAGCTCCTTTGTAAAACCGATGAACTCCTTGTCCCTTGAGCCGCGGAATGAACGGCAGCCCGAGCAAAGCCACACCGCTTCGATAAGGTTGGTCTTCCCCTGTGCGTTATCTCCGCAGAAAATATTCATTCTTTCATCAAGGGAAATATTGACCTCCGACAGGTTTTTATAGCCGTCGGCATAAACCTTATCTATAATCAAACTTTACTCTCCGTATATTTTATAATATATTATACAACTGTAATTGTCTTATCGTCCACGGAAACGGTATCGCCGGGACGTACCTTTTTTCCGCGCATTGTGCAGACCTCGCCGTTAAACTTAACTCTGCCCGCGCTTATAAGCTCCTTTGCCTCGGAGCCTATTGCCACCGCGCCGCTGAATTTAAGAAGCTGGTCAAGCTTAATATATTCTGTGGTAATTTTTACCTCGTTATCCATAATGATACCTCAATTATTCAGCCTTTAAGCGGACGGGGAGAACAAGGAATGTGTACGCGTTGCCGTCAACCGGGAGTATCTTCATGGGGGAGAGTCCGCCGTTAAGATGTAATTTTACCTTGTCCGACTCGGAGGCTTTCAGCGCGTCCAGCAGGTAGCGGCAGTTGAAGCCTATCTCTACCATTGAGCCCGATATATCCGCGGATATTTCGTCCGAAAGCTTGCCTATGCCTGTGGAGCAGGATATTTTTACCTGTCCGTTATTGAAGATGCACTTTACGGGAGCCTTGTTCTTATCGTTGATAAGCAGCATACAGCGTTCAAGGCTGTCCATAAGGTCTCTTGTATTAAGGATAATTTCCGTAGAAAAATTGGTTGGTATCGAGCCTTTATAATTGTGGAACTCGCCCTCCAGCAGTCGGGATATTACCATATATTTGGATATTTCAAAGGCGACGTGCTTTTTGGACACATGGATAGTTACCTTCGCTTCGTCGTCGTCCTTTAACAGCTTTGATACCTCGGAGAGAGCCTTTGACTTAACGACAAAGTTGTATCTGTTGTCTGTATCAAGCTTTTCCGTTCTTACCGCAAGTCGGTAGCCGTCGATGGCGACGAGGTTGAAGCAGTAATCGGTGATATCGAAAAGCTCGCCCGTAAGGATAGGCTTATTGTCGGTTACGGCTACGGCGAAAATGGTCTGGTTTATCATATTTTTCAGCAAAGGCTGAGGTACGGTAAAGCTGTCGCCGCTGTCGTAGTCGGGGACTGTGGGGTAATCGTCGGCGGAGAGGGCAAGTATCTTGTACTCGGCGTTATCCGCCTTTATAGTTGTGGTGAGATTGTTGTCTATCTCAATGAGTATTTCTCCCGAGGGCATTTTTCTGATTATCTCGCTGAAAAGACGGGCGTCAAAAAGATATTCGCCGTAATCCTCGGATTCTATATTTATCTTTGTTCTGATGCCAAGCTCCAGATCGTAGCCCGTAAGCTCCATGGTATTCTTGGCGATACTTACCTTAATTGAGTT
>JBJEQM010000188.1:0-7596 GCA_051881755.1 Oscillospiraceae bacterium | reverse complement strand
ATTTTTTGCCTTGGACTTTTTTACATCAAGATAGCTCATTTTTCATTAAATGCGCTGAAATATATGGACTGATTTCAGTTTTTTTGAATTTTCTATTGACATATTATCCGAAAAGGTATATAATTATTGTGTTTTAAATTGTGATGTTGGAGAGCTTTATTATGGTATATATCCCTGCACTGTTTTTCTTCAGCTTTATATTTTTTACAGGCTTTAGCTATTATCTTGGCTATGGTCGTAATTTTGGTGTTGTGAAAAATATTTTGCCCGAAACAGTATAATATTCAGCATTGTTAATCGTTATTACTGTCTGCGGCATTGCGTCACAGACTTTTTTTATTTTACGAAAGGGTGTTGCGGTCAATGAGTCTCAGAATAAAGCTATTGTTATTTGTATTGTGCTGTGCGTTTTCTGTAATGTTATGCGGCTGCTCAAAGTCCGACGACGAGCATGAAGCGCTGGCTTCCGCGGAGATCTCGGCGCTGCAGTCGCAGGTATCGTCTCTCAGCGCGCAGGTGGAATCTCTGAAGCAGGAGACCATCCCGAATATATCGTATAAAAACAAGAACGACTATCTGCTTGGCAAGGATAACCCTGCCGTCAGCGAAGCCGCCGCCGCAAAGGAGGCTGTAATGGCGGACCTGCCGCAGACAATAATGATAAAGGGCGTGGAGTACAGCACCTCGCTGACTTCTCTTACATTGAGCAATATGGATCTTACCAACGAGGATATTGCCGAGCTGAAATATATGGTAAATCTTACCGAGCTGCAGATATATCAGAATAAGATCACCGATATATCGCCCATAAAGGGTCTGACAAACCTTACCAACCTGTCCCTTTTCAAAAACGAGATATCCGACCTTACGCCGCTGGCAGGTCTTGTTAATCTTGAGAGCCTTTACCTGCGCTCTAACAGTATAAAGGATATATCCCCGCTTGACGGTCTTGCAAATCTCAAGGTGCTGGATATTTCGGAAAATCAGGTGGAGGATATCACTCCGCTTGCAGGACTGCATAATATCACTCTCCTGCGGATAAACGACAACAATATACAAAGCATAAGCGCTCTCGGCGGCATGGATCATATGACACGCCTGCATATGCAGAATAACCGTATATCGGATATTGCCCCGGTAATAAACATGACCGAGCTGACAGAGCTTTATATCAATAATAACGACATTACCTCGCTGGAGCCCATAATGTCCCTTACCACCATAGAGTGGCTGAAAGCAGGCGGAAATCCGCTGGAAAGCCTGCGTCCCGTGACAACGCTGACAGGGCTGAAAAAGCTTTATATAGAGGATTATACTATTGACGAAAGCGAGCTGACATATATTCAGGATCAGCTTCCCGACTGCACTATCGTTACATAATACTATTATAATATATTTTATTGGAGGAAAATAAAAATGATCATCATTCTTAAAAAGGACGCAAAGGCAGAATCTATTGCCAAGCTGGAGGACATTCTCAAAGCCAAGGGTATCAAGACAAATCATATCGAGGGCGTAAACCAGAATATCGTGGGACTTATCGGAGATACCTCCTGCATTGATATGGAAAACCTTTATGCGCAGGACTGCGTTGAAGCGATCAAGCGCGTTCAGGAGCCCTACAAGAACGCCAACAGAAAATTCCATCCCGACGATACTATCATTGATGTAAACGGACGCAAGATAGGCGACGGCTCTTTGCAGGTAATTGCAGGACCCTGCTCCGTTGAAAGCGAGGAGCAGATAATCACCACCGCCATCGCCTGCAAGCAGGCAGGCGCAACAATGCTCCGCGGCGGCGCATTCAAGCCCAGAACGTCCCCATACTCTTTCCAGGGACTTCGCGGCGAGGGTATCAAGCTTCTCCTTAAAGCAAAGGCTGAGACAGGTCTGCCTATCGTTACCGAGATAATGAGCCAGTCCGATATCGACCTTTTTGCCGATGTGGACGTTATACAGGTGGGCGCAAGAAATATGCAGAACTTCGAGCTTCTTAAGGCTCTGGGCAAGTGCGATAAGCCTATCCTGCTCAAGAGAGGTCTTGCAAATACTCTTGAAGAGCTGCTCATGTCCGCGGAATACATTATGTCCGAGGGCAATATGAACGTTATATTCTGCGAAAGAGGTATCCGTACCTTTGAGACAATGACAAGAAACACCTTCGACGTTTCCGCGATACCTCTCTTAAAGGAAAAATCCCACCTGCCGGTATGCGCAGACCCCTCTCACGCAACAGGCAAGATATCCCTTATCGAGCCTATGTCCCTTGCGGCTATCGCAGCAGGCGCGGACGCTCTGGAGATCGAGGTACACAACGACCCCAAGTGCGCTCTTTCCGACGGCGGTCAGCAGCTGACTCCCGCTGCATTTGCGGAAGTAATGGAGAAGATAAAGGGTCTCTGCGGTTACTTTGGCAGAAATATCGGCTGATAATATTTTCAATAAGTGGGCAAGGCGCGGCGAAACCGTGCTTGCCCTAAGTTATATCGTATCTCACAGGGGAGTATTTTTATGGAAAATCAGAGAATAAGCGTTAAGGCTTCGGACGTTTACGATGTTATAATCGGCAGCGGACTTATTGAAAATGCCGCAGATTATATTGAAAAGGTCACAAAGGCAAAATGCTTTGCCGTTATTACCGACGATAATGTGGACGCTTTATACGGCGAAAAGGTATGCCGCAGCCTCACCGATAGGGGAATGACGGTCTGCAAATTTGTATTCCCTCACGGCGAGACCTCAAAATGCTCCGCAACTCTTCTGGAAATATACAGCTTCTTATGCAAAAATCACATCACCCGCGCCGACTGCCTTATAGCTTTGGGCGGCGGCGTTGTAGGCGATATTACGGGCTACGCGGCGGCGACGTTCCTCCGCGGACTTGACTTTGTACAGATACCCACATCGCTGCTTGCGCAGGTGGATTCCTCCGTGGGCGGCAAGACCGCCATCGACCTGCCCGAGGGAAAAAATCTCGTGGGCGCATTCAAGCAGCCAAAGCTGGTGCTTTGCGATACAAACGCTCTGGATACTCTGCCCGAGGAATTTCTCGTTGACGGCATGGGCGAGGTGGTAAAGTACGGCATGATAAAATCTGCCGAGCTGTTTGAGCTGCTGGAAAAATATGATATACATACCATAAAAAGCGCCGCCGCCGACATTATCGGACGCTGCGTATCCATAAAGCGCGACGTTGTAGAAGCGGACGAGTTTGACAAGGGCGAGCGTATGCTGCTGAATTTTGGACACACCCTCGCGCACTCTATCGAGCAGTACTATAATTATATGGGCATCACCCACGGCATGGCTGTTGCTGCGGGAATGATGATGATAACGGACATCGCCGAGAAAAACGGCATGGCGGAAAGCGGACTTTGTGACCGCCTGACGGCTTGTCTTGAACGGTACAAGCTGAATGTCAAGGTCGAACCTACCGTTCCGCAGCTTGCCGAAGCCTGTCTCAACGATAAAAAGCGCGAAAGCGGCAGTATCAGGATCATAGTTTGCAGCGAAGTGGGCAAATCGTCGGCAGTAAGAATGTCCGTGCCCGATTTTCTCAAGCTTCTTTCGGAATAATGGAAAGGAATTTTCCCGTATGAATGTAAAAATTACTCCCACAAAGCTTATCGGCAGAGTAAAAGCGCCGTCGTCAAAAAGCTATTCACACAGAATGATAATTGCCGCGGCTCTTGCGGACGGAGTTTCCGAGATAAGCAACATAAACCCGTCGGTGGACATTGAAGCCACCGCAGCGGCGATGACCGCTCTTGGCGCGGCTGTTCTCGGCAGCGGCAGCGTTTATACCGTAAAGGGCATAGGCGCTCCTGCCCCAAAGGCGGAGATAGACTGCCACGAAAGCGGCTCAACATTGAGGTTTATCATTCCCATAGCGGCTGCTTTGGGCGTGGAGACAGTTTTCACGGGCAGCGGAAAGCTTCCCGAACGTCCCATAACCACCTATATCCGCGAGTTTGCACAAAAGGGCGTGAAGCTGGAGGTTTGCTCCCATAAGCCCAATACATTCCTGCCGCTGAAAAGCACGGGCAAGCTCCGCGGCGGTGATTTTCACATTGAGGGCGATGTTTCCTCACAGTTTATCACGGGTCTGCTGTACGCTCTGCCGCTGTGCGAGGAGGACAGCAGGATAATCCTTACATCTCCGCCGGAATCCAAGCCATATGTTGATATGACCGTAGCTTCTCTGAAAAAGTTCGGTATCGTCATTGATGAAACAACAGGTGAGAACGGCTGTCCCGTTTACGGTATAAAGGGCGGACAGAAATATACTCCCGCAGACTGCTCCGTTGAGGGAGATTATTCACAGGCGGCGTTCTTTTTCACCGCCAACGCTTTGGGCTCGGAGATAACCGTTGACAATTTAGTGCCAAATTCTGTACAGGGAGATAAAAAAATCCTTGAAATTATAGAAGAAATAGGTTATAATAAAGTAGAGTGCGGAAATTACAAGCCGTTTACCGCCGACGCGGCGGATATTCCCGATATCGTTCCTATCCTCACCGTCCTCGGCTGCTTTACACAGCCCGAAAGTACAATAGTAAACGCCAAGCGGCTGAAGATAAAGGAAAGCGACCGACTGAAAGCCATCGCCGACGCCATGAACGCCATCGGAGGAAAGGTCACGGCAGGGGAGGACTTCCTTAAAATTGTTCCCGTTGAAAAATTCTGCGGCGGCTTTATCAATGGCTGCAACGACCACCGTATCGTAATGGCTTCCGCAATTGCCTCCACAATGTCCGACGGCTGTGTAACAATATCGGACTGCGAGGCTGTTTCAAAAAGCTATCCCGGTTTCTGGGACGATTTTAAGTCTCTGGGCGGCATTTTTGAATTTACCGAATAATCGTTTTTCAAGAAAGGATTGAATAAAATGTCTTCATTCTGGAATCACAATATAACCGTGTCCATTTTCGGAGAATCCCACGGTCCCGCCATCGGCGTTGTTATCGACAACCTGCCGTCGGGAGAATATATTGATACGGAAGCCCTGAGAGATTTCATGGCGAGACGCGCCCCCAAAAAGGACGCCACCTCCACCCACAGGAACGAAAAGGATATGCCCAACATCATGTCGGGCGTTTACAATAACTATACCACGGGTACGCCTCTTGCCGCCTTTATCACAAACTCCGACACCCACTCACAGGATTACGGCAATATATCCAAGCTTGCCCGTCCCGGACACGCCGATTATACGGGCGCTCTGCGCTACAGAGGCTTCAACGACGTAAGGGGCGGCGGACATTTTTCGGGCAGACTTACCGCGCCGCTGGTCTTTGCAGGCGCTATCTGCGGTCAGATACTGGAAAGAAGAGGTATCTACACAGGCGCTCATATCCAGCAGATACACAATATCAAGGATACAAAATTCAATCCCTGCGAAATATCGCGTGAGCAGATAATTGCTCTGCGCCACAAGAAATTCCCCACTATCAGCGATAAAAAGGGCGAGGCTATGTATAACGACATCGCTCATGCCCGCGAGTGCCTTGACAGTCTCGGCGGTATCGTGGAGTGTGCCGTTACTAACGTACCTGCGGGTATCGGCTCGCCCATTTTCGAGGGATTGGAGAACAGCATTTCACAGCTTGTTTTCGGTATCCCTGCGGTAAAGGGCATTGAGTTCGGCGCAGGTTTCCAGGTCGCAACTATGCTTGGCAGTCAGAACAACGACGAATTTTATGTAAACGAGCACGGTCATGTCCTCACCAAGACCAACAATCACGGCGGCATACTGGGCGGTATTTCCTCGGGAATGCCCATAATTTTCCGTGTGGCATTTAAGCCCACACCTTCCATCGCACAGCCGCAGGAGACCGTGGACTACAGCTCACTCAAAAACGACGTTATCGAGATAAAGGGCAGACACGACCCATGCGTTGTGCCCAGAGCGGTTCCGTGCGTTGAAGCGGCGGCAAATATTGCTATTCTTTCCCATATGCTTGATTATCCTAATTTTGCGTAATATAACCGATATACTCTTGGCGTAAGTCTTATAGGGGGAATGATCTATGGCTTCCATCAGACGTGAACGGCTTTTTGAGCAGTACCGCGATCGCATGAGCGCGGCGAAAAGCAATCTGAACAAATGCTTTATGGCGCTGATGATACCATTCGGCGGACTCTGGCTGGGACTTACGCTGTATTATTTTATAAAGGGTCTGGCGCTGCTTGCGGGCTCGGGAATGTTTTTCGGACAGCTTATCGATAACTATGCTTCCGGCAAAAACGAACCCTTGCCGCTGACATATAAAATTCCCTATCTGCTGATGTTTTATCTTTTTATGATATTTATACTGTCGGCAATATCACGCGGATTCCGCAAAAAGGGCATAAATTACGCGCTGGAGGTCATCTTTGTCGCGTCCTTTATATACGGCTTTGTATGTATATTTTTCAGCCTTATGCCCGTATATTATTCCGTGCTGCTTATGGCGGCGAGCATATACGGCTTCTGGGTGTGCGATATAACTCTGCGGCAGTATAAGGAGCTGGACTTCTTGTCCAAGCAGGAGGGATATCCCGACTTCGTTGACTTGGTGGGAGAGCCTGTGCCCATGGCGAACACGCGCGGAGTTTATATGCGCCAGTATGAGCTGCTGAAAGAGCAGGCGCATAAGCGCACGAAGGATAAGCTTGACGCCAAGGACAGCGACAGCTGCGTGGACGTAGGGGACTATCTCACCGAACACGACAATACCATGGACGAACTGACCACAGGCTTTGACGAGCCTATCGACGAGCTTCTGAAAAAAGCCAAATGACCCGAAAGGATTGTATTCATTGGACGATATAAATATAGAGCTTTCATCTGCCCATGATGTAAAAATTGCAATATGCTATCTTTTGGATAAGCTTGACCGTCCCGTTACGGAGGAGCAGCTTTACGAGATAGCGCTGAACAGCGAGATAATAAACTATTTTTATTATACAGAGGCAATGTCCGACCTGCTGAAAAACGGCTCAATATCGAAAAAAGCAATCAACGGTGCCGAGTGCATCATTCTTGAGGAAAAGGGACGAATGGGCGCGGACTATTTCAACGAGTTTATCCCGTATCATTTCAGGAGCAGGCTGCTTAAATCGGCGCTGAGGTTTTTCTCCAAGCTTCGCCGCGAGAGCGAAGCTCACTTTGAGATAACCGAGACTTCCAACGGCTGCGAGCTTGAATGTACCATAAAGGATACAAATTACGACCTTATGCGCATTGCATTGTATGCTCCCGACAGAGATCAGGCGGAGATAATAAAGAAAAATATACTTCTTGATCCTGCGGGTTTTTATCATAAGGTCATTACATATGCCCTTGATAACAAGGAAGAGAAGATAGAGCCTGACGTATGAACAAACAAAGGGCTGTGCAGGAAAATGATGTCCCGCACAGCCTTTTTATATTTCTTTTTTTCATTTCACACCTTATCAAGCTCCGCAGCGCTCTGCCCGATATGACGGCTCATTTCCTTTATGCGGACAATATCCTCGGGCTGACCCAATTCAGCCTGCGCCGGACTTAGTATTAGAACCTCACGGTATTTCAACGAATAAAATATTTGTTGAATAATTATGGACAATTTATTG
>JBJEQM010000187.1:0-7664 GCA_051881755.1 Oscillospiraceae bacterium | reverse complement strand
TTATCTGCTCCGTCTGGACATGAATCCGTGGACATTAAAGGTAAACGAGAGGGATTCGGGTACAATAATGGACTCCACGCCCTTTGAGTATCCCTGCCACGGTCTCGGCGATTACCGCGAGCCCTGCCTTATGGTAATGGACAATGCGGGAATGTCCTCCTGCGACCTGCGCTATGTATCATATAAGGTATACGCAGGCAAGCCCAAGATAGAGACCGCCGACGGCTTTATCCCCGCCACCTTCGCGGACGAGTCACAGGCTTCCACGCTGGAAATAACCTGCGTTGACAATCACTCGGGTCTGGAAGCTACCCTTATTTATACCGCATTCCGCGACCTTGACGTCATCACAAGAAGCGTGCGCTTCAAAAACGGCGGCAGCGAAAATATAAGCCTGCGCAGAGCATTGTCCGCCTGCGTTGACTTCGAGACCTGCGATTACGACTTTATCACCCTTAACGGCTCATGGGCGAGAGAACGCGCCATTGAGCGTTCCTCTCTCCACCACGGAAAGCAGGGCGTTGACTCCGTAAAGGGCGAGTCCTCACATCAGAACAATCCCTTCGCCGCGCTGGTATCACACAACGCCGACGAGGACAGCGGCGAGGCGTTCGGCTTCAACCTTGTATACAGCGGAAACTTCTTTTTACAGGCGGAGGTCACTCAGCACAAACATACACGCTTTGTAATGGGTATCAATCATTTCGATTTCAGCTGGCTCCTTGAGCCGCAGCAGGAATTTGCCGCTCCCGAGGTAGTCATGGTATATTCTTCACAGGGTATCGGACAGATGTCCCGCACATATCACGACCTATACAGAAACCACCTTATCCGCGGCGAGTATAAGGACAAGCGCCGTCCCATACTCATCAACAACTGGGAAGCGACATACTTCAACTTCAACACCGAGAAGCTTATCGACATCGCCAAGGAAGCCTCCAAGCTTGGTATTGAGATGCTTGTTATGGACGACGGCTGGTTCGGTCATCGTGACTCCGATAACAGCTCCCTCGGCGACTGGTTCGTATACGAAAAGAAGATAAACGGCGGCTTGAAGCACCTTGTTGACGAGGTAAACAAGCTTGGCATGAAGTTCGGCATATGGTTCGAGCCCGAAATGATATCCCCCGACAGCGAGCTTTACAAGGCGCACCCCGAATGGGCGATACAGATAAAGGGACGCAAGCTGTCCATGTCCCGCGAACAGTATGTGCTTGATTATTCCAATCCCGATGTCCGCGATTATATTTACGGCTTGATGAAAAATGTGCTTGACAGCGCCAATATCGAGTATATCAAGTGGGATATGAACAGACAGCTGACAGAAGTCGGCTCCACATATCTCCCCGCAGAGCGTCAGCGTGAGCTTTGGCACAGATATGTGCTGGGCGTTTACGATGTAATGAACCGCCTTACAACGGATTATCCCCATATACTGCTGGAGAACTGCTCGGGCGGCGGCGCAAGATTTGACCCTGCTATGCTGTATTTCTCCCCCCAGATATGGTGTTCCGACGATACGGACGCTATCGAGCGCTTAAAGATACAGCACGGCACGTCCATATGCTACCCTGTGTCCGCCATGGGCGCACACGTTTCCGACTGTCCCAACCATACCGTTGGCAGAACAACACCCTTTGCCACAAGAGGCGACGTCGCCATGGTGGGTACATTCGGCTACGAGCTGGACGTTACAAGAATACCTCAGGCGGACAGGGACGCTATCCCCGCGCAGATAGCCGAGTTCAACAAGTACAACCCCCTTATCCGCACTGGCGACCAGTACCGTATCGGCAATATGTTTGAGGACACCACATGGGACGCATGGATTTTTGTTGCCAAGGATAAGTCCGAAGCGCTGTTTACATTTGTGCAGGTGCTTGGCAGACCTAATTATCCTTGCCGCAGAGTGAAGCTGAAAGGACTTGACCCGTCGGCGAAGTATAAGAACGAGACCACGGGCGAAGTACACAGCGGAAGCGCGCTGATGAATGCAGGTATCAATGTCCCCGTGGACGGAGATTTTAAGTCGGTCAAGGTGCATTTTACAAGGGTATAATTATTGTAGGGGCGCACATCGTGCGCCCCTATTTTTATGTAAATGCGAAAAGGGCACACGATGTGCGCCCCTACGTTATTTATTATAATCTTGCCGACTTATACTAAACACCATTTAAAATATGGAAAAAAACAAGCCGACAATCTTGAAAAGCTTTAGCTTTTTTATATTGGATTTCGGCGCAGATTTTTTCCCGTTTTTTATTGGTGTTTAGTATTAGTCAGCGCGTACAGCACGACCTCGCCGCTTGCAAGGCTCTTTTGCACATCAATAATGCGCTGATTTTCCGACCCCTTGAACGCCAGCGAGATGTTCTTCTTTTCCTCCACAAACTCACCGTCCACAAGTATGTCTGTCATGGACAGCATTTCGTCCGTGTATTCGCACCGCGCACGGCTCGGGGACAATAACTCCGCGTCGAAAAGATATCCCGTATAGCACCACACATTCTTGCGCGGCAGCTCCGTCCGCACTCTCCGCAGAAGCTTCACAAGCTCACGCTGATTGGCAGGCTCGAACGGCTCGCCGCCCAGCAAGGATAAACCGTCGATATAATCGGGCTTTAAGCTGTCGATTATCTCCTGCTCCGTTTCGGCGGTGTATGGTCTGCCGAAGCCGAAATCCCATGTATCGGGGTTGAAGCAGCCCTTGCAGTGATGTGTGCAGCCCGAAACGAAAAGGGACGTTCTCACGCCCTCTCCGTTTGCAATATCGCATTTTTTTATCTCACCGTAATTCATATTACAGATGGAGCACCCTTTCCTTTATCTCCTGCGTTCTGCCCTGATTCCAGAACTGAGTGCCGATGTAGCCGCAGGTGCGCCTTGCAACGTTAAGCGTGTTCTGGTCGCGGTTCTTGCAGTTGGGGCACTCCCACACAAGCTTGCCGTCCTCCTCGATAATGCTTATCTCTCCGTCGTAGCCGCACTTCTGGCAGTAGTCGCTCTTGGTGTTCAGCTCCGCGTACATGATATTATCGTATATAAAGCGCATTATTTTCAGCACCGCAGGTATATTATTCTGCATATTGGGCACTTCAACATAGCTGATAGCTCCTCCGGGCGAGAGCGCCTGGAACTGTGACTCGAATTTCAGCTTTGTGAACGCGTCTATCTCCTCGGTAACGTGTACATGATAGCTGTTTGTGATATAATTTCTGTCGGTAACACCCTCGATTATGCCGAAGCGCTTTTGCAGGCATTTGGAGAATTTGTATGTTGTGCTTTCAAGCGGCGTGCCGTACAGAGAGAAGTCGATGTTCTCTTTCTCTTTCCACTTTTTGCAGGCGTCGTTCATGTACTGCATTACCTCCAGAGCAAACGGTGTTGCTTCGGGGTCTGTATGGGACTTGCCCGTCATATAGCGGGTACACTCGCAAAGTCCCGCGTATCCGAGGGATATGGTGGAGTATCCGCCGTACAGCAGCTTGTCGATAGGCTCGCCCTTTTTCAGACGTGCCAGCGCGCCGTACTGCCAAAGTATAGGCGCCGCGTCGGACAATGTACCCTTTAAACGCTCATGACGGCACATCAATGCGCGATAGCAAAGGTCAAGGCGCTCGTCGAATATCTTCCAGAATTTCTCCATATCTCCGCCCGAGGACAGAGCAACGTCAACAAGGTTGATGGTAACAACGCCCTGATTGAAGCGTCCGTAATACTTGGGCTTGCCGTTCTCGTCAACATACGGTGTAAGGAAGCTTCGGCAGCCCATGCAGGTGTAGCAGTGACCCTCGCCGTTCTTGTCCACTTTCAGCTGTAACATTACCTTTTCGCTGATGTAGTCGGGCACCATACGCTTTGCGGTACACTTTGCCGCCAGTTCGGTAAGATAGAAGTAGGGGGAATCCTCCTCCACATTGTCGTCCTCCAGCACATAGATAAGCTTGGGGAACGCGGGAGTTATCCATACGCCCGCTTCGTTCTTTACGCCCTGATAGCGCTGACGGAGCATTTCCTCAATGATAAGCGCAAGATCCTTTTTCTCCTGCGGATTTTTCGCTTCGTTGAGATACATGAATATTGTAAGGAACGGAGCCTGTCCGTTGGTAGTCATAAGGGTAATGACCTGATACTGCATAGTCTGAACGCCGCGCTCTATCTCTTTGTGCAGGCGCTTTTCCACAATATCGCTTATCTGCTCGGGCGTGGTCTCACAGCCCAGTTCCTTTATCTCCTCCATTACCTCGCCGCGAATTTTTTCACGGGATACCTGTACAAAGGGAGCAAGGTGGGAAAGGCTTATACTCTGACCGCCGTACTGGTTGCTGGCGACCTGCGCGATTATCTGAGTGGCGATATTGCACGCCGTGGAGAAGCTGTGGGGCTTCTCGATAAGGGTCTCGCTGATGACCGTGCCGTTCTGGAGCATATCCTCCAGATTTACAAGGTCGCAGTTATGCATATGCTGGGCGAAATAGTCGGAATCGTGGAAATGTATGATACCCTGCTTGTCAGCCTCCACGATATCGGGAGGAAGCAGCAGACGGTTTGTAATATCCCTGCTGACCTCGCCTGCCATATAATCGCGCTGTACGCTGTTGACAACGGGGTTTTTGTTGGAGTTCTCCTGAATGACCTCTTCATTGTTACACTCCAGCAGCGTAAGAATACGGTCGTCGGTGGTGTTAGCCTTTCTTACAAGTGAACGGTTGTAGCGGTACTTAACGTAACGTCTTGCGACCTCGAAAGCGCCCTTGGACATGATCTGGTTCTCAACCATATCCTGTATCTCCTCAACGGAGACCGCACGGTTTATCTTGGCGCATCTGTACTCTATATAATCCGCAATATCCTCTATCTGGGAGCGTGAAAGCTCTGTCTTTTCACCTGCGGCATTGGCTTTTTTTACAGCTTCAATGATCTTTACAAGGTTGAAATCCTCTTCCGAGCCGTTTCTTTTGATTATCTTCATTCCACACCTATCCTCTCACAAAAAATAAACACAATATATAGTTGTTTTCGCCCGTCATTATATCTATATGTAGTCTCGTTAACGGCGACATTAAGTTTATTATATCCTACTGAGTATAAAAAAGCTGTTGCAAATGCAACAATTATATGCTATAATTCTATATGTAGTATTGTATAAAATATATTTTGTCAATATATGGGGGATAAAAATGAAAGCTGCTAAGAACGGAAATGCTGCGGAAATTGCCGAAATTACGTCGTTTGCGCTGAGGCACAGGCTGACGGTGAGAGAATTCGGGCGGAGCGAAGCCATGATAGGCGAGAGCGACAGCCCCGATATGCTGTGGATAATTCTTTCGGGAAACGCGTATCTTGCGGGCATAAAGGAGAACGGAAAGCGCGGCATAGTGGATTTTTTTCTTGCGGGAGACATTACGGGCAGGTATATGTTCCCGATGACGGCGAAGAACAGCTATTTTTATGCAGCCTCGTCGGGACGGTGCAAGACCGCCTGTATCGGGTGTGAAAGGCTGCTGCAGCTGCGTGAAAAGGGTGATAAAACGGCGGATAAGCTTATCCGCGCGGCAATGCTCCGCGCCCCCGAGCGCGCCTGCACCCACACCTACATTTTGCAGCAGCGCACCACGGAAGACAAGCTGACGGCGTTTTTCGAGTATATGTCCGTGCGGAGCGGCTCGGACAGCTTTGAGCTGCCCATGTCATACACAAACCTTGCTGACTATCTCGCCGTGGACAGGAGCGCCATGATGCGGGAGCTGAAACGGCTCAAGGACGGCGGCGTTATAATGACGGACAAGCTGAAAATCACGATATTATAAAAATGCGCCAAAGCGGTATGCCTTGACGCATAAAATTATTCTCCGAATATCCTTTCAAATGTATCGCGGAAGTCCTGCGGCGCGTTTTCGGAATATACAATGTCCTGCACAGCGGAAAGCCTGAACGGGAAAACCGACTTGTCAAAGGGCAGTATACAGCTTACAGTCACCGTCTCACCGTCCGCAATAAAGCGCAGGTCGGCTTGCTGGATATAGTATCTGCCCCTTTCGTCCGCAGTATACTGCGGCAGACCGCATCGGCAGTCCAGATAGATGTACTTTTCGGCAAATTCCCGAACGGGCAGGGATTCAAAATACTCATGTGCCTCTGTAAAAAAGCTTTCACCGTCAAAGCTTAGATATTTTTCCATACTTACAACAGTATAATAATCTATTTCGTCGGGACGGCTCAGCCGGGAAAAATATCTTTCCGACGCAAAATCCGCTTCGGGGAGAAGCAGGTTAGGAAAATCACGCCGATATGATGTATAATCCCACTCCGCTTCCGGCTCGCAGCCTTCCTTACCGCAGTAAAAGCCGTTATAAGCGTCATATTCCGCGTATACCCCGAACATTGTGTAATATAAGCAGGCTTCGCCGTTTTCAAGACTGAAATCAAGTTCGCGTACGGGAATGTTGTCCGCGGTGCCCTCAAGCTCGATGAAAAGATATCCGCGTACAGCTTCGTACGCCCCCAAGCGTTTGGTGTACGTCCTGACCCTTGCAATTGGGTGCGCCCCGAAATACTTCTCCATATCCTCGGCAAATGCGTCCTTGTATGCGGACAGCTGCGTATCATCATAGCCGTCCTCGTTAGGCAGAGTTATTATATCAAGAGCAGCGCGGTACTCCCCTTTTTTCATCATACTGCCGACCTTGCGCATATCATGCTCCAGAGCAAGGGTGGAGAATGATACGCCCTGATGCGTCTCCTCGTTGACGTACAATATACCCAGTATCACCGCAGGGATAAGCACCGCCGCGCATATGACAAGAGTAATAATGCCCAGCCTGATATACTGCTTGTGGAGAACGCGGAAAAGCTTTGTATTTTCCACCTCGCGGGAGGGCGGCGGCGGGGTATCAAGCTTGGCGGTCATGGCTTCAAGCATTGCTTTACATTCCGTACAGCCCTCCGTGTGCTCATCAACAAGCCTGCGGCTGTCCTCGGAGCAGAGACCGTCCGCGTAAAGGGGCAGCAAGTCCTCTATAATATTGCAGCTTACATTCATTTTATGTCCTCCTGTTCATTGAGAATTTTCCGCAGCTTTTCCTTGCCGCGGTAGAAAGTGACCCTTGCCCGGTTCTCTGTCCAGCCGAAAATGTCGGCAATATCGGCAAAGCTCATATCCGTATGGGAGCGCAGCAGGATAATTTCGCTGTACGGCTCGCCGAGGGAGTGAACGGCACGGTAGATAAGGCGGCAGCTTTCACGGTCCAGAGGGTCGGAGCCGTCGGGGATATCCATATCGGATATGTCGCCGTCGGCGCGGCGCTTGTCCTTTTTCAGCAGAGAAAAATATGCGTTTTTGGCGATGGTGCAAAGCCATGTGGTGACCTTTACCGAGCCGTCGAAGCGGCGTATATTTTTCACCGCGCGGAAAAACGTCTCCTGCGTAAGCTCCTCCGCCAAAGTCGGGTCTCCGCACATTGACAGAAGATAGCGGTACACTGTGTCCGCGTATTTTATGTATATTTCGTCAAGCTTCAAGCCGTTCCCCCCTTTCTGTATATTAAACTCCCGAAACGGCAAAACGTTACAAGTAAATGTAAAAAACAAAAATGTTGATGCAACAAACCGCGAAGCGGTATTAGTCTGGTCAACGTCGTTCTTCGAACGCCGTCGCTGAGCCC
>JBJEQM010000186.1:0-2015 GCA_051881755.1 Oscillospiraceae bacterium | reverse complement strand
GAGCAGGGGACTGAAAATCCCCGTGTCGATGGTTCGATTCCGTCCGGAGGCACCATAAATATGCGGATTTAGCTCATCCGGTAGAGCGCCACCTTGCCAAGGTGGAGGTAGCGAGTTCGAGCCTCGTAATCCGCTCCACGATTCGTCGAGACAATAGTCTCGGCGTTTTTTTTGCGGGTGACGACCCGCGGCGAGACGTTCTGTAATTTATTTGGGCGTCAGACTGTCGGCTCGGTGACGATACAAATTTACTGACCAATACACGATATGTCGGGCTGTTGCCATACCTATCGGCGCGGAGACAAAGCAGCAGTTCCGCACAAGCCCACAGCGCGACCTCGCTGCGGGGCGCCCCCCGCCCGCCGCTGCGGGTCGTCACCCGCCTATGGGCTGAACATGGCTCAGCCCTGCTTAGCCTGCAAAACCGAAATCCCGATACTCGCATCTGTCAATGCGGTGCTCCACGCTCATTTCACCGAAGCCGAAAAGTGCATAGAAGGGCTTAATGTTCCCGCCGCCCGAGATCTCGCCGTTTATATAGCTCAGATCCGATATCCATGTGCAGTCTGCATAGTACCATTTATCGTCAATATATACCGCGTTCCATTCGTGATTTGCAGGAGCTGTCTCCAGCTGTGCTCTTGTGTATCCGTCGGAGGAGGTGCCGCCCTTCATGTTAAGGCAGTATATCCCCTGAGCGCTGCAAAGGGCGGAATAAAGATTTGCAAATCCGCCGCAGGTGGTGCGGAAATCATTTTCTATGATCGCTTCAAGGCTCGTAACGCTCAGGTCGGCAGAGACAGCCGCCGCGTCAAAATCATAGGCAGTGTTTACCCCCACCCACATTGCAATTGCTATAGCCTTGTCATGATCGCTTTCGGCACTGCGGCATATCTCATCGGACAAAGTGCGGACGGTTTCCAGTATTTCCCCGGGGTCGCCGTTTTCGCCGCAGATGTAGGGCAAGGTGTTCTCCTGTGTGAGGATAACGGGATTTTTGGTCATATATTCATTTATGTCCATAACGCTTTCAAAGGGCGTAAAAGTGCCGTAGGGTGTAGTGAAGCTGCCGCCCCGCTCAAAGCTGCCTGCGGTCTTTTCCTCGCGCTTTTCCTCACGGGTATATATAGTCTCTGCAGGAACTGCTTCCTCGGTAATAAGCAGCTGCCTTTTTACATATATAATTGAAGCGGATATGGCTGCCGCTGTAAGAAGCAGCGCTCCTATCGCTGCGATCACAGGATATAAGGACTTTTCCATTTGTCTGAAGCTTGCCTTTCATTTATTTTGACAAAATATTCTCATATAATTATACTATGCAAATGTTATTTCCGTATGAATATGGTGAGTAAAAAATGAAAAAATAGGGGAAAATATCCCTTTGTTCGGTGTAAATAATTACAAAAAAATTACAATTAGTAATCAAAATGGATATACTGTTGCAAATTGAATTAAGTTGTGTTAATATAAGTAGGGTACAGGAATACTGCGCATTATACGAATAGTATCATATAAGCAAAATATACCATTAGTATATAAGAGAGGAAAGTGCTTATGTCAAAAAGATCCGCCAAAATAGCGGCAACCTATTTTCTTACCATTATAATATCGCTCCTGCTTATCGGCGGAGGCGGATATCTGTTCATAATGAAATATCTTGAAAAAGAGCCTGAACAGAGCGGTATGGACGATATCGTAATGCAGGATTCTTCCCTGGGCAATGAAGAATATGCTCCCATCTTCGGTGAAGGACGCACGGTCCTTTTCATCTATGAGGAGGGAAAATCCCAGACCTCCACCAATTTCCTGCTTGCAAGATTTGCTCCTGCGGACAACAAGGTCGTGCTTGTGCCTTTGCAGACGGACATTGCCTGCGAGCTGGACGGAACTGCCAACACCCTTTATGAGTTTTACCGTCTCGGCGGCACATATGAAGCCAAAAGAGCCGTTGAAAAGTTTACGGGTCTTGCCGTTGACAGATATCTGAAATTTACCGGCAGCAGTTTTACGTTGTT
>JBJEQM010000185.1:0-2020 GCA_051881755.1 Oscillospiraceae bacterium | reverse complement strand
TAACTACCCTGCAAAAGCTGTGTAAAGATTATGAACTTTACATTGTAAGCAACTGCCAGAGCGGATATATCGAAACCTTTCTTGCGTATCACAAGCTGGAAAAGTACATTTCCGATACCGAATGTCAGGGCAATACGGGCAGGGACAAGTGGGAGAATATCCGCTTTATAATGGAGCGAAACCGCGCAGATAAGGCGGTTTACGTGGGTGACACCAAGCTTGATATGGAGTCCGCCCACCGCGCGGGAGCGCAGTATATCCGCGCCGCCTACGGCTTTGGCAAATTTGAGTGTAAAGATCCTGAGCTTTACAGCATCTCGGACCTGCCCGAGCTTCTTATGACTGTTATGCCGCCTGAAAATGCAGCGGCATATATATAAATTTTTTCTGTAAGATACACATTTTTTTATAAAATGTATTGAAAAAAATCTTACACGGTGGTATAATAAATTAAATATGCTGCAATTATTACGGCATATCTCTTTGATTATCCTGAAAGGAGGGCAGTTTTCCGTTGTGATTTATCCACATACGGGAAATGATCGCGAGCATGATCACAATAGAAAATTATCTTGGCAAAATCGGCATTTCTGAGGATTACCTCACCTCTCTTATCAGCTATACCGCCTCAAGATGCTTCGGCGTTGCAGACCTTAACTCCGCCGATACATACAAGGGTCTGCGTGCTATCTTCAAAAAAGCGGACTTAAAACGCAGAAGAGGCGTCAAGCTTTCCGAAAAGGACGGCAAAATAACGGTCACGCTTCATATTTCCGTGCTTTTCGGCACGAATATATCGGCTATAACCGATAGTCTTGCCAACAAGATCCGCTATACCGTGGAGGAAAAGACAGGGCTTAAAATAGATAGAATATCCGTCCTTGTGGACAACGTTATAGAATAAAAAAAGGGGTTTGATTAAAAAGTGATAAGCGGAAAAATGCTTCGTGACGCGTTTATTTCGGGCGCTGTTATGATATCCGACAATAAGCGCGAGGTCGACGAATTGAATGTATATCCCGTTCCCGACGGAGATACGGGCACGAATATGTCCATGACCATGGCAAACGCTCTCCGCGAGCTGAAGCTGATGGACGACGGCTGCACCGTTTCGCAGGTAGCCGATACCACCGCTTCTGCGCTTCTGCGCGGAGCGAGAGGAAACTCCGGCGTTATCCTGTCGCTGCTGTTCAGGGGCTTCTCCAAGGCTCTGAAGGGCAAGAACGAGGCAGGCTGTGCCGACCTTGCGGCGGCTCTTGAAAAGGGCGTTGCAGGAGCATATAAGGCGGTCATGAATCCCACCGAGGGCACTATCCTCACCGTTGCAAGGCTTGCTTCGGAAAAGGCTTCCGCGGCTGTGAACACGGTCGCAAGCGAGGCTGAACTGTGGACTCTTGTCTGCGCCGAGGCTGAGGCTGCTTTGGAGCAGACCCCCGAAATGCTCCCCGTGCTGAAAAAAGCAGGCGTTGTGGACGCAGGCGGCAAGGGCCTTATCGTTATCTGGACGGCTATGCTGGAGGTATTCAAGGGCGCTCCCGCGGCTGTTCCCATGTCCGAAAGAGCCGAGAAAAAGGCTGATACCAAAACCGCCGTGGGCGACTTCGACGAGGAGATAAATTTCACATATTGCACGGAGTATATCGTAAACAAGGCGCAGGGCTGTCCCGACGCGTCGCGTCTGCGCGCGTATCTCGAGACCATCGGCGACTGTGTTGTTGCCGTTGACGATGACGATATCATCAAGGTACACGTTCATACCGACCACCCCGGCAAGGCTATCGAGGAGGGTATTCTCTTTGGTGCGCTGACTAACCTTAAAATAGACAATATGCGCCGCCAGCATGAAAACAAGGCTAAGGAGGCTGCCGCTGTAAAAGTGCAGAACTTTACACCTGCCGCTCCCGAAAAGCCCTACGGCTTTGTTGCCGTATGCTCGGGCAGCGGACTTGAAGAGATGTTCCGCAACCTCGGCGTTGACAATGTTGTGACGGGCGGACAGACCATGAATCCCTCCACCGAG
>JBJEQM010000184.1:0-7740 GCA_051881755.1 Oscillospiraceae bacterium | reverse complement strand
GTTATCGACAAGAGCAAGTGCTTGAAGTGCGGCGCTTGTATCGAGAAGTGTAAGTTCGGCGCAATTGTTAAGAAGTAAGCAGGAGGAGAATGTAATAATGGATATGATTAACTTAAAAATCAACGGTGTGGACGTTTCCGTTCCTAAGGGAACCACCGTTCTTCAGGCTGCACATCAGGCTAATATTGATATTCCTACTCTCTGCTACCTGAAAGAAATAAATGAGATCGGCGCCTGCCGTATCTGTGTTGTTGAGGTACAGGAGCTCCGCGGAGCTGCTCTCGGTCCCAAGAGAATTGTTACCTCCTGCGTATACCCCGTATCCGAGGGTATGCAGGTTTATACAAATACCGCAAAGGTACTGGATTCCAGAAAGAAGACTCTCCAGCTTATCCTTTCCACTCACGAGAGAAAGTGTCTCTCCTGCGTAAGAGCGGATAACTGTGAGCTCCAGAAGCTCTGCCACGACCTTGGCGTTGACGATGAGACATACTACGAGGGCGAGAAGGAAGTTTACGAGATAGACGATTCCGCTCCTCACATGATAAGAGACAACAATAAGTGTATCCTTTGCCGCCGCTGCGTTGCAGTCTGCGAAAAGAATCAGGGTGTAGGCGTTATCGGCGCAAACGAGAGAGGCTTCAAGACTCATATCGCTTCCGCATTTGAGCTTGGTCTGGGCGATACTTCATGTATCAGCTGCGGTCAGTGTATTTCCGTATGTCCCACAGGCGCACTCTCCGAAAAGGACGATACGGACAAGGTACTCGCCGCTATCGCTGACGAGACAAAGTTCGTTATCGTACAGACTGCTCCTGCTGTAAGAGCGGCTCTGGGCGAGGCTTTCGGCTATCCTATCGGTACAAACGTTGAGGGCAAGATGGCTGCGGCTCTCCGCAGAATCGGCTTCGATAAGGTATTCGACACAGACTTTGCTGCCGACCTTACCATTATGGAAGAAGCAAATGAGCTTGTTGAGCGCGTTAAGAACGGCGGCAAGCTGCCTATGATCACTTCCTGCTCTCCCGGATGGATCAAGTACTGCGAGCACTACTTCCCCGAGCTTACGGAGAACCTTTCCTCCTGTAAGTCTCCTATGCAGATGTTCGGCGCAACAGCTAAGACATACTATGCCAAGAAGATCGGCGTAGACCCCAAGAACATGGTAGTTGTAGCGGTTATGCCCTGCACAGCCAAGAAGTTCGAGATAGGCAGAGACGACCAGAACGCAGCGGGCGTTCCCGATGTAGATATTTCCATCACAACAAGAGAGCTTGCACGTCTTATCAAGAAGTGCGGCATCAAGTTCAACGAGCTTGCCGATGAGAAGTTCGACGAGCCTCTGGGCATCGGCACAGGTGCGGCTGTTATCTTCGGCGCAACAGGCGGCGTTATGGAGGCTGCTCTCCGTACAGCGGTCAAGATGATAACAGGCGAAGAGGCAGGCGAGATCAACTTCACAGATGTCCGCGGCGTTGAGGGCATCAAGGAAGCTTCCTACAATGTTGGCGGTCTTGACGTTAAGGTTGCGGTTGCTTCCGGCACGGCAAACGCTGCACAGCTCCTGAAGAAGGTTGAGAGCGGCGAAGCTGATTACACATTTATCGAGGTAATGGGTTGTCCCGGCGGCTGTGTAAACGGCGGCGGTCAGCCTCAGCAGCCTGCTTCCGTTCGTAACTTTGAGGATATCAGAGCTATCAGAGCCAAGGCTCTCTACGACCAGGACGCTGCCTGCGAGATCAGATGCTCCCACAACAATCCTGCTATCAAGGAAGTTTACGAGACATTCTTTGAGAAGCCGGGCAGCCATATCGCACACGAAGTTCTCCACACATCTTATGTTAAGAGAGGCGTTTACGATAAGCCTGTTTATAACAAGTAATATTTCCGCTTAAACAAAGGCGCTGTCTGTATTATGCAGACGGCGTCTTTTTTGCTGCCTTTGTGATGATTTTGTGTCAGGTATGCGAAAGCTTTGGTATTATAAGGGTATTTAAGATTACTTTAAGGGTAATTAAGTAAAGTAATAAATGTTGAGAATATCCTGCAAGAAAGGCGGTATCATATGGAAAAGAAAAAAAGAAGCGTAAAGGCGGTCGTGGCGGCGATAATATGCCTGCTGGCGGTTTGCGGCGCGGGTATCGGCGTTTATGCTTATAAAAATACGGATAAAGAGTCGGAGCAGACCTCCGCTTACAGAGAATACACTGCACAGAAGGGAAATATCACGGTGGGAACGTCGGAAAGCGGAACGGTCTCTTTGAGCAAATCCTATCTTTCTCTGCCTGTCAGCGCGGAGGTTGAGGAGGTCTACGTCAAGGTAGGCACTAAGGTTGCCGAGGGCGACAAGATAGCCAAGCTGAACGTTGACGATATAGACGCTCTCAAGGCGCAGTATGAGCTGAAAGTACAGCAGGCAAAGCAGGAGCTTGACTCCGCCAACACCGAAGCCGAGGAGCAGAAAATACAGGCGAAGCAGACCTATGAAAGCAGTCTGGAGAAAAGCGCTTCTGCGGAAAGCGGATATAATTTAACGGTGGCTCAGCTGGACAGCGACATCTCCACGGCGGAGACCGATCTGGCGGAGCTGGAAAAGCAGCTTGCGGAGCTGGAATCACTCAGCAGGTCCTATCCCGACGATTATGCGGAAATGTGCGCTTATGACGATAAGCTGGAGGAGTATGAGACTGCGTATGATAATGCTGCGGACGTTTATTCGGAATATGAAAAAACGCTCAGTCAATATGAAAAGGAGCGCGACAGTATACAGAAAGAGTACGACAGCTATATGCAGGATATTTCCGAAAAATATACGGAGATAAAAACCACACGCGAAAATTATCAGAAGGCGGAGGAAACTCTCGCGGAGACTAAGGAAGCCTATGAAAAGGCGCTGAACGATTACAATATAAACAACAGCGAGGATAATGCCAAAACTTATAATTCCGCGCTCAACGCGTATAATTCCGCTCAGACGGCTTACATAAAGGCGCGTGAAGCGTACACGGATATGTACAAATCGCTGGAGCTGACCTACAGCCGCAAGATCGAGTCCTACGAGGATAAGCTTGAAGCGGCAAACGAGAAGATAGACGCTTTTAATGAGACCATGGAGACATACGCCGAAAAGCGCGACGAGGCTAACGAAGCGCTGAACGATTTCCGCGAGGAATACGATGAATTTAAGGCGGATTTCAATGATATGTACGATAACATGGACGCGGACGCTCTGGCGGAGAAGATAGCTTCCACACAGCGAAGCATCAGCGACGGCGAGCTGAAGCTGCAGCGGCTCAATTCCTCGCTCAGCTCCGATACTCTTGCGGCAAAGCAGCAGCTGGAAAGCTCCGTTGCGGCGGGACAGTCCGCCGAGACCGTATACGCACAGGCGCTGACCCGCATTGAGACCAATTTGCAGGAAAAGCAGGAGGCATATGACAGCGCCCTTGATGAATATAACGATTTTATCGAGAATATCGGCGACGGCGTTTATATTTACGCCGATTGTGACGGCTCGGTGGCGGAGGTCAACATATCCGCAGGGGATACCTTTATGGCAAATCAGTCTATTGCGTCCGTTGCCGACAAGAACGAGATATATATTTCCGTATCGGTCTCCGAGGACGATATTTCGATGCTGACTGTGGGTCAGGAATGCAGCATATCCCTGTCGGCATATGAAAATGTTACGCTGGACGGCGAGATAGATACTATTGCGGTGGAGCCGTCGCGGTCTTCGGGCAGCGTAAGCTACGCGGTAACGGTGAAGGTAACTCCCAACGACAAGATAACTGTTTACAGCGGCATGACCGCAGAGGTAACGTTCCTGCAAAAGCAGGTGGAAAATGTATTGTATGTCAGCACCAATGCCGTAACATATAAGGGCAATGGAAAGTCCGCTGTGCTTGTGTACGACGAGAACGGTGCTGTGGTGGAAAAAGAGGTCGTTACGGGCTTCTCCGACGGCAGATATGTTGAGATCAAGGAGGGTCTGTCCGCAGGAGACAAGGTACTGGCTGAAAGTGCGGTGAAGCTGTCATGAGGCTTTGGGAGCTTATAAAGCTGGTCTTTATCAATATAATGTCCAACAAATCCAAGGGTATGCTGACTTCGCTGGGCATTGTAGTAGGCTCTGCCACCATTGTACTGGTAATTGCTATCGGTCAGGGCGGCAAGGAAGACGTTGCGGAGCAGTTCAAGAACCTTAACGCAGGCGCTATCGAGGTCACGGTGGGACGTTCGGCTGATGCCGTCATGGAGCAAATGATGGGCGGCGGAAACCGAGGAGAAGCGCCCTCGGGCGGCGGTATGCCAAATTTTGGCGGCGGCAATATGCCTAACTTCGGCGGAGGAAACGCTCCGAGCTTCGGAGGAGGTCAGAGCAGCGGCGGCAAAAGCAGCCGAGGCTCAGGCGGCGGAAGTATGCAGTTCGGCGCAGGACGCACTCAGCTTACCACAGACGATGTTGAAGATATTCTTACAATTGTACCCAATGTTGAAGCCGCGTCTATCCTTGCCAGCGGAGACGCTGCCGTGGACGGCGGCGAGCTGGAGGAGGAAACTACATATACCGCTGCGGGAGTGCAGGCGGAATACGCGGAGATAAGCAATTTATCCATACTTTACGGCGAGTTTTTCACCGAGGACGACAATATTGACAAAACCAAGGTATGCGTAATGGGATATACAGCGGCGCAGGAGATATTCGGCGCTGCATATGCCGCCCAAGGAGATATTGTTACAATTGAGGGCAAGAATTACGAGGTCATCGGCGTGCTGGCGCAGATGGGCAGCGTTTCCTCGGGATTAAGTCCCGACGAGACCATATACCTGCCCTATGAGACCGCCGCGAAATATGTTTTCGGCACGGAGATATCGCCGCAGATAACTGTCGTGGCTTCCGACGTCAAAGAGGTGGAGACGGTCATGGAAAATATCGAGACGGTGCTTAAAGAAAATTACTCCGATACAGAATTTACATTGACCGACGCAGGCAGCAAAATGGAAGCTGCGACAAGCTCCGCAAATACCCTGTCCATGCTGCTGATAGCGGTCGCCGCCATAGTTTTCGTAGTAGGCGGCATCGGCATAATGAACGTGCTGTTTGTAACGGTAAAGGAGCGTACACAGGAGATAGGCATTTTAAAGGCGCTGGGCTGTCACAAGCGTGAGATATTGCTGGAATTTCTGCTGGAAGCGTGCCTTATATCCCTGTTCGGCGGAGTGATCGGCGTGGGTCTTGGCTACGGTCTGGTTCCGCTGGTGGAGTTCCTCGGTATGCGCTGTGAGCCGTTGGCGGCAGGCGGCGTGCTTTCGCTGGCGTTCGCCATTGTAACGGGTACTGTGTTCGGATTTTATCCTGCGTTCAAGGCTTCGCGGCTCACGCCTATCGAAGCGCTCTCTCAGGATTGATGAAAGGATAATATACAATGAAAAAGATACTTATTATATTTACACTCTGCGCGGTCTGCGCGGCATTTGCGGGCTGCAAAAAGGAGGATAGCTCCAATGTGCAGACCTCCGAGACGGTGACGGAATACGTTATGCAGGAGGGCGATACCGTTGTCAGCGGCGAGGTGGTATCCGTTGTCGGAAACGAGGTCACTATCAATGTGGGTACCGTATCGCAGGATGAAAGCGCACAGCCGCCCTCTGACAGGGAATTTCCCGCCGAGGGAGAGACAGACGGCGATATGCCTCAGAGGGGAGAACGTCAAAGCTTCGGCGAGGGTGAAATGCCCGATTTTGCGGGCGGCGAGAGACAGAACGGCGGCGAACGTCCCGACTTTTCGGGCGGAGATATGCAGGACGGTGAAAATTCACGCGGAGGCAAAAGGAGCAGCGTACAGATAGAGACCACGGGGGAGAGCGTAAGCTATATTATCCCTGTGGGAATGCCTGTCAGCGGCTCATCGGGACGTCAGAGCGATTACACCGCCATCTCCGCAGGCGCGGCGGTGCAGATAACCCTTAATTCCGATGGGCTTGTGGTCGCCTGCGAGATACTCTGAGGAGGTATGTCATGGAAAATGTTATCGAGCTTTCCGGCATACACAAGTCCTTTAAAATGGGCAGCGACACTCTTGAGGTGCTCAAAGGTATCTCCCTGACGGTGAAAAAGGGCGAGTTTCTGGCGGTGCTTGGTCCGTCGGGCTCGGGCAAGAGTACGCTGATGAACGTTATCGGCTGTATGGACAGCTTTGACGAGGGCGAATATTATCTTAACGGCATGGCGATACACAACATGAACGATTCCAAGCTTGCCACGGTGCGAAATGATAATATAGGCTTTATTTTCCAGAAGTATCATCTTATCGGACGGTACAATATATTGCAGAACGTTATGCTGCCGCTGCTGGTGCGGGGATTTTCGGGACGAGAGGCGGAGGCTTACGCCCGTGAGAAGCTGGAGAAGCTTGGCATGAGCGAACGTCTCACCCACAAGCCCAACGAGCTTTCGGGCGGACAGCAGCAGAGAGCGGCTATCGCACGCGCATTGGTGGGAAAGCCTGCGCTGCTCCTTGCCGACGAGCCGACGGGCGCGCTTGATTCCGCAACGGGCAAAGAGGTGCTGGAGCTTTTCGGCGAGCTTAACCGCAGCGGCAACACCATTGTAATGATAACCCATGACTTGAATGTCGCCAAGGCGGCGCAGAGGGTCGTGCGTATCGTGGACGGTATGCTTTACGATGAATAATAAAATCGGCATATCCTTTGTTGTTGGGATATGCCGATTTTTACTGCATGGTATTCACTATCTGAAACGCGGCAATGCCGACAATGGAAATTATGCCCCCCGCAATATTAAGCTTGGTGCAGGACTCCTTTCGGATAATGCCGATAAAGAACAGAGCGACAAGTATGATAGGCTGTATCATGGAGAAGCCCGTCAGGCTTACGGCAATAACGGCGTTCTCAGCAATAAGTCCCACGGCGTTGGGCAGCTTTGTCACGGCGGTGATGATGGTGCCCGTGCGGTTTTTACGCAAAAGCCCCTTGATATTTACCACGGGCAGCAGAGCAAGTGCCAGCACGATAAGAGCGAAATACAGTATCACCGACGAGGGCATATATTTTGTGCCAAGCTACATCACGGGACCGTATGCAAATTTTACCGCAAGATAGCCTATCAGCGGAAGTATTATCTTTTTATAATGTATCTCCCTGCCGTTGCTTTTGGCGATAAGGAAAAGTCCCGCGCCCGTGACGGCAATGCACAGCAGACAGAGTATATTGAAGCCTTCTCCGTTTATAACGTCGGCAAAGTAGGAGACGAACAGGGTGAGTCCCAGCCACGCTTTCAGCTCGAATGCGGACATTTCTTTCAGCACCATGGCGGACAGCACAAATTCCAGCAGCTTGTCCGCGGCGATAAGCAGTATAAATATTACGGCGGGGAGGGAAAAGGAAGATCCGTTTTCTGCCCAAAAATTTTTGTTTGCGCTCCGCTCCGAAAGAAACTCCCCGAAGGAGTGGGCGGATATGTAGTCGCCGAAAAATACAAAGGGTGCAAGGAGGGTCATAAAAACAACGGTTGCCGCCGCCATTATAAAGGTCAGCTCCGTGCCGCTGAGCTTTGCTTTCGCGACGGCGTATTTATCGCTCAGCGACGTTATGGTATAGCAGCCTGCGGCAAGTAATATCATCAGCATAAATAATTATACTTTCACAAAAGCCCGGAAAATATTATACTATAATAAACCCGTTTTGTACAGTCTCTTTGTAAAAAAAATTGTTAAT
>JBJEQM010000183.1:0-7765 GCA_051881755.1 Oscillospiraceae bacterium | reverse complement strand
TGGTGCTGTATGTTACCGTACCGTCCGCGGCTACCTTTGCATACCATACCGCTGTAGATAATTCATATCCGTCGGGAGAAGCAGTCTCGGCAATTTTGTACAGCTTGCCGCACTCAATGCCTGTGCTGAACGTTACCTTGCCGCTGTTTCCGTCCTTGACGGGTTTCTGTGTATCTACTGCTGTTGTGCCGTCGTAGATAGTGAACTCTGTACCGTTGAGCAGAGCCGTTATCTCGCTGTCGGACATAGCGGTGAAGTCTGCGTCCTGATAGGTCTTGATGACCTCAATGGGATCTATGTCAAATATGAGCGGGATCCGTGTGTTCTTTATTGTATATGCTCCTGTCGTACCCGAGAGCGTGCTGTCGCCTGCGGGAGCGGATATAGCTGTTCCGCCCGCGCTCACCGTTACGGTGTATATCGTCTCATTGTCCTCATATCCCTCGGGGACTGTGGTCTCGGACATGGTGTAAGTGCCTGCTTCAATATTTTCAAAGCTTACCTTGCCGTCAGCCGCAGAGGTCTTTGCCGCGATAACATTGCCGCCCTTATAAAGGGTAAATACCGCGCCTGCAAGGGGGTCTGTTCCGTCGGTCTTTGTAAAGCTGAAATTGTATGTTGTCTTTGTATTTGTGAATACGGGAACGTCGGCGGTATATACACCGTCAATCTGACGGCTGAACTTCACGGGATCGGAGCTGCCTATTGCAGGCACAAGAGCATACCATACATCGGTCGATGCCTCAAATCCGCCTGCGGAGGCTGTCTCCTTGATGATATACTTGTGTCCGCCAAGTATCTTTCCACCCTTGGAAAGGAAAGTTACCGTAAAATATGTATCAATAACATTGCCGTCGGCGTCCTTTTCCGTTACCTTTGCGGGACAGGCTTCAAGTATCTCGGGATATGACGTATCGGTATCCTGAAGCGTAAATACGGTATTTTCAAGGATCTCCGCTGAAATATCCACGGTCTCTGCGCCGTTTATCTCATAAGCCTTGCGGAATACTATGTTCTTGGTCTTTTCGTCCGTTGGCGTAGGGGGATTTTCCTCCAGCGGATAGAAGGGATAGAAATGTCCCTCGGAATTATGCGCAGATACGGACTTGGCAATGATGCCGCCCTCGTGAGCGCCTACGAATGCGCCGCCCTCATCGGCTGTGACAAAAGCCTGAGGTGCAACGATATGTCCCGAAAATGCGCCGCAGGTTATCTTGCCCGATGCGTCGGGGAAATTCCAGATAAGCTTGTATGCGCCCTCTTTGAGTATCTGGACGTCTCCCTTTGAAACGCCGAGAGCTCTTACTTCCTCGCGAAGATTATGGGAATTGTCGATAACGTCAAAGAAAATATTACTGCTGTTAAGGTCAAAGGTATTGCCGTTTATGCCGATAAACGATACAATAATGGCTTCGTTTCCGAAATCGGCTGCGCTTGTGATACCCTTGAACAGTATCTTAGTATCGGAGCCCAGCATGGAAGCGGGTATAGTGGCTTTTTTCTCCGATGTAACATCTATGGTGATAACATTGTCCGCCATTGTTACATTGGAGGTCTGCGCCGCCGCAGCATAGCCTTGGGAAGCCGCGATCAAATTGTCAAATGTATCGGCTGCAACATATTCATCGGAAGTAGGCGTGATATATTTCGGATTATAGAGATACATCCAGCCCGGGACGTTATAATTGCTTATGAGTTCGTCAAGTGTGTTGCCCACATAAAGAGTTTCCGATTTATATTTTTTCAGCGCCTCTGGCAGATATGCGCCGAAGTTGGTGCTGACAATGCACTCCAGATCCTTTACATAGCTGTTGACCATGGCTCCGTCGCCGAAGCTGCCGATCTGCGCGGTGCCTCCTACATACAATGTACCCACCTGATGCATTGTGACGTCCGCGTCCTCCTGTACAAAATACTGGAAATCCGCCAATATCTGCTCAATGGAAACGGTCTTCTGATAAATATACCCCGTGTCGGCAGAAACGCTCTCCGCCGTTACAAAGGAAAGCGCCATAGCCGCAGAAGTTACTGCCGCCAGAGCTTTTTTCAGTAATCCTTTTATCCTCATACGATCGATCCTTTCTGTTAAAATATAGGTCAGCAAATAAATTATCCCCGATTAATTGTCCTCATAAGCGAAATTATATTGAAATATCTGTGAAATAATTATACCACAAACATAAAAATAGTGCAATATTTTGGGTAAAAATCCTGCACAATGTTTGTGACAAAAGTTTATAATATTTACACAACTGTAAATATACGGTATCGTTTACACTATTTTAAATGCCATAACAATTGCTTTTTTTATACTTATATGATACAATATATACAAAAATACTGCTGTACGGAGGGTTTTTTATGCTTTGGTGCAAGGATATGTCAAGAAATATATCGGGTACAGACTGCCCGTCAGACCTGCCCGAATTTGCTCCCGACGGCAGCGTAACTCTCCGCTTCACATGGGCGGACGTGCCCTCCTTTTATCGGTATATCCTCAGCTTCGGCGACGCGGCGGAGATAATCTCTCCCGAGGAGTACCGCGAGGGGTTCGGCGCGCTGCTGAAAAAAATATCTGCAATATATTAAACTTGACACACAGCTGTCGCATTATATATAGTATACTAATATCCGAGGTGATATTATGGATATTGATTTTACAACGCTGAACGCCTGCCCTCATATACTCGTGGATATACGAGCAGGATATTCCATATATGGAATATTGGGACTTTGTTAATATGACATATCGAAAGGAGCGCAAACTATGAACAGACCCGCAAACAAGACCGATTTTTTAACGGAGGGAAAAATGGAAAAGCTTGATTACAAAAAGGAATATAAAGACCTCTATCAGCCTGCCGCAAAGCCGTCGCTCATTGACGTGCCGCCCATGATATTTATTGCGGTGGACGGCGCGGGCGACCCGAATGTCTGCGAGGAATACAAGACCGCCATGGAAATATTGTACGGGCTGTCCTTTACAATAAAGATGTCCAAAATGAACGGCACACAGCCCGAGGGCTACTTTGAGTATGTTGTGCCGCCTTTGGAGGGACTGTGGTATGTTGACGATGTGGATTTTGACGGCACCAACATCACGGACAAGAACCGCTTCCGCTGGATATCCATGATACGTCAGCCCGAATTTGTGACGGCGGAGGTGTTCGAGGGCGCAAAAGCCGCTCTTGCAAAGAAAAAGCCTCACCTTGATATGACGGTGGCAAGGCGTATAGAATATACCGAGGGACTGTGCGTGCAGATAATGCACAAGGGCTCATACGACAGCGAGCCCGAAAGCATAGAGAAAATGCGCGCTTTCGCCGCGGAGAACGGTTACGCCGAGGACTTTTCCCAAGGCAGGTATCATCACGAGATATATCTGTCCGACCCTCGGAAATGCGCTCCCGAGCGCCTGCGGACGGTCATTCGCCACCCAATAAAGCATATATGATACGGAAAAACCGCCCACGACTTTTGCCGCGAGCGGTTTTTCCTGTATATGGTGATATTATGCCTCTTAATTAAGAATGTAAATATTGACCTGCTTTGCGCCCCAATCACAGGAAGCGTCATAGCTTTCCATAAACAGGTCCACAAGGATACGTCCGTCCAAAAGCGCTGTGCCTGTGTCGGCGGCAATAGCATAGCCGTAGACATACTTTCCGTCGGTGGAAGCGATATAAAGCTCCGTGCCGTAGGGGATAATGGAGGGGTCAACCGCGACATAGCCGACCTTGACCTGTCTGCCAGAAGCGGTCTTTGCTGAGGGACTTGCGCTGTATGCGCAGGATTTTCCCGTCAGCACCTGTGTGTAGGAGGTGGGCACGCCGTTTTCGTCCAGCACAAGATAATCGGGCACTTTCAGCTGAGAAATGCTCATTTCCTCAATGGGATTTACCTCGCTTGTACCCATTAACACTACCTCGTCAACAGGCTCCGTGACCTCGGTTTTTACCACCTTGGAGGAGGTAAGCTTTCCGTCGACGTAGACGTGGCGGACGGTTTTCTCTATTTCTCCGTCCTCTCCGTCCACAACGACCTCTGTATATCCGATAACGTAGTTGTCATCCTCTTTGTATTCCGTTGCGTATTCGATAGTCTCCAGTCTTACCTCTTCAACTATCTCCACGCGGTTAATGGTGATATCCGTCATATAGTTGAGGGGCTCGTTCATGCCGACGTTGACAAGGTCGTTATCGTCAACATAAATTCCCGCGGCTTCCACCGCGTCTCCCACCGTGCCTGTTGCCAGAACGGAGTGCGTCTGACCGTCAACGGTGATCTTTACATTATAATAAGGTGTGGGGTTTACCGTCAGTACCCTTTCCGCACCCTGCATCTCGGCAGCTGTCAGGCTCATAAAGCCCGCCTCGCCGCTCTCCTTGGCGGAAAGCAATTTGACCGCAGCCAATATTGTCAGCATTAAAATTACTGTTACTGCACAGACAGCTAAAACGATCTTGCTTCTTTTAACTTCCTTTACAGCTAATTTCATTTGTCTGCTCATAATAACTCCTTTTCATGCTACTGATGTTTAATCTGAATATGTACAAAAATCAAGTAAAAGCTTGCATATGGGTATGCGCGGATTTTTCATCTGCACATTGATTAAAAATCAGTATTGTTACAAAACGGTTACAAAATTTTGCCGTTGTAACCGTTTTGCAAACGATATTGCAATTATAATTTGAATATTGCTATTTGTCAATGTTTTTTTCATATTCGATTTTGTATATTTTGCACAACTCGGTCTTAAAAAAACGCGCTCCATATCCAAATTATGACATTTTTCTTGCGACTACAGGAAATATTTTCCTTTAATCTTTATGCAAACTTTATAAAAACGGGCTTATTAAAAAGTTTCAACTTGAATTTTTTGGGATTTATGACATAAAATAACTTATAAAGCCACATCAATTTACATAATATTCAAAATATTTTGCGGTGTTTTAGTATCAATCAACAAAACGTATGTATCATTTCGCCCGTTATATTGTGCAAACGGTAAAATTGATTTTCAGGGCGGCTCATTGGGAAAAGCAGGATATCATTGACAGTTTTACGGAAAACTGCCTCCGCCGAAACAGGCAAATTATAGGATTTTACGTCATTTGCGACTTTTTTTCAAAAAAGTATTTACTTAATCCGATTTACACATTATAATAGTATTATACTATTTATAATGTATAGAAAGGAACATCACCATGAGTAAAAAGAAAAAGATATCCGCCATTGACTATATGAAAATCGCAATTCCCGTTTCGGGAGCGGTGGCGCTTATTATCCTCGCCATAAGCTTCATCATATATAAGATAGTCAGCGAATACAACTACAACGAGCGCTGGAAGGACTACGACGAGTGCGGTCTGTCGTAACGGTGAGCCGCCATGTATATTTATAATGCACGAATTTTCCCCGTGTCCGCCCCCGAGATACCATGCGGCTTTGTGGAAATAAAGGACGGCGTTATTGCGACGGTGTCCAAGGGCACACCCAAGGACATCTCCGACGGCGACATCAACGCGGGCGGTCTGCGGCTTTACCCCGGCTTTATCGACGCTCACTCCCACATCGGTCTCATCGGCGACGGCATGGGTATCGAGGGTGAGGACGTCAACGAGGACAGCGACCCTGTCACGCCCCACCTGCGCACAATAGACGGTCTGTGCTTTACCGACGGCTGCTTCAAGGACGCGGTCTCGGCAGGCGTGACCTGCTGCGTCACGGGCGTAGGCTCGTCTAATCCAATCGGCGGCGATTTTATCGCAGTAAAGACATACGGCAGGTGCGCGGACGAAATGCTTATGCGGCGCGTTGGCATAAAGTTTGCGCTGGGTGAAAATCCTAAGTCCACCTTTGCCGACAAGGACGGCACGCCCGTCACAAGAATGGCGACCGCCGCAATTATCCGTGAGGCGCTGTACAAAGCGCGGCGCTATATGCAGGATAAGCAGGACGCGGAGGAAAGCGGCGACTCTCTGCCCGACTATGATATAAAGTCCGAGGCGCTTATCCCCCTGCTGAAAGGGGAGCTAAAGGCGCATTTCCATTGTCACCGCGCCGACGACATAATGACCGCCGTGCGTATCGCAAAGGAATTTGCCCTTGACTATGTGCTGATACATTGTACCGAGGGGCATCTTATCGCGGACATACTGGGCGGCGAGCACGCCTGCGCCGTGACCGGACCCATTATCTGCGACCGCGGAAAGCCCGAGCTTGCCCATCTGACCGTGGAAAATGCGGCTATCTTACATAAAAACGGGGTAAAGACGGCAATTTGCACCGACCACCCCGAGCTGCCCGTGCAGTATCTTCCCGCAAGCGCGGCATTCTGCGTAAAGTCGGGTCTGCCACGCGGCGAGGCTATCCGTGCGCTGACGGTCAACGCGGCGGAAATTGCGGGCATATCAGACCGAGTGGGCGCAATTGCGGCAGGTCTTGACGGCGATATTGTACTCTGGGACGGCGACCCGCTGGATATAATGTCAAGTCCCGTGCTTACAATGATAAACGGTAAAATTGTATATAACAAAGGAGCCTTACAATGAGAGAGATAAACGTCAGCGAAATCGAAAACGCCGTAAGGGACCTGTGCATACAGGCTAACCGCATTTTGCCCAAGTCCCTTGTGGAATGTATAAAATGCGCTCCCGAAAAGGAAAAATCCCCCACGGGACGTGAGGTACTTTACGACCTTGAGCGCAACATCAACGCCGCAGAAGCGGAAAATATCGCCGTTTGTCAGGACACGGGCATGGCGGTCATCTTCCTTGATATCGGTCAGGACGTGCATTTCACGGGCGGCTCATTGTACGAAGCAATAAACAGGGGAGTATCACGGGGCTACACCGAGGGCTATCTGCGCTGCTCCATCGTCTCCGACCCGCTGGAGAGAGTCAACACGGGGGACAACACTCCCGCCGTTATCCACACCCGTATCGTGGACGGCGAAAAGATGTCAATTTCCGTATGTCCAAAGGGCTTTGGCAGCGAGAATATGTCCAAGATGAAGATGTTCACGCCCTCCGCCACGATTGAGGATATTGAAAGCTTTGTCACGGAGGTTGCGTCCGTTGCGGGAAGCAATCCCTGTCCGCCAATGGTCATCGGCGTCGGTATCGGCGGTGACTTTGAATACTGCGCATATCTTGCCAAAAAGGCGCTCTGCCGCGATGTTGCGGTGAAAAATCCCAAGGAGCCTTACGCTTCCATGGAAAAGCGGATACTGGAAAGGGTCAACAAGCTGGGCATTGGTCCGCAGGGCTTCGGCGGAACGACTACCGCCCTCAGCGTTGCTATTGAGCAGGCGCCCACACATATTGCGGGTCTGCCCGTTGCGGTCAACATCGGCTGCCATGTCACACGTCACGCGCATAGGGAAATATAATGCTTATAAGTTTTTATATGGTCGAATAATAAAATGATACTTGACAAAAATATTATCGTGTGATATAATAATCACGAGAAAAGAATTAATAGTGAATCCAACGTGTTCACAAAATCGAACCCCCACAGAGATGCGACCTCTGTGGGGGTTCTTTTGGGTTATGCTGCCTTGTTTTACTTTCTACGACCGTTCAGCCAATTGCGTATTGCTTCATAAATAAAGCTTGCGACTACACCTGCCAAAACGGATAGGAAAAATGAATTAATAATATCCAACGTGGTCACCTCCTTCCACGTTAAGCGGATAGGAGCGGCAGCATATGTTTATTTTATCATAGATGTCGAAAGCTGTCAATTATAAATGAAAAACTTC
>JBJEQM010000182.1:0-7791 GCA_051881755.1 Oscillospiraceae bacterium | reverse complement strand
ACAAATCTCATTGCACCCGTCAAGGTGGGCGACCGCGCATACACGGCGGCAGGCTCCACCGTCACAACGGACGTTCCCGACGGCGCGCTTTACATCGAAAGAAGCAGACCCTACGTCAAGGAGGGCTACTCCGAGGGAAAGCTAAAGCCAAGGACATAACAGGAAAAATCACGGATATTGCAGCTTCGGCTGTGGAAATATAATAAATCAAAGGGGAATATTGAAATGAATCTTCACGGCAAGGATATTAAAATTTTTACCGCAAACTCCAATCCTAAGGTCGCGGCGGAGATCGCGCAGCAGCTTGGTCTCCCGCTGGGCGAATCGGAGGTCGTTACCTTCTCCGACGGCGAGATAAGCGTTTCCATCAAGGAAAGCGTAAGAGGCTCGGACGTTTTCGTTGTACAGTCTCTCAGCTCGCCCGTAAACGACAACCTTATGGAGCTGCTCATTATGATAGACGCATTCAAGAGAGCTTCCGCAGGACGCATCACAGCCGTTATCCCTTATCTCGGCTATGCAAGACAGGACAGAAAGGCTAAGGCAAGAGACCCCATCTCCGCAAAGCTTGTTGCCGACATCATCACAGCCGCAGGCGCAGACAGAGTTCTCTCCATGGATCTGCACTGCCCCCAGATACAGGGCTTCTTCAATATCCCCGTTGACCACCTGCTGGGCGTTCCTCTTCTTACGCCCTACTTTATCGAGAAGTTCAAGGACGTCAAGGACGAATGTATGGTAGTATCTCCCGACCTTGGCTCCGTTACAAGAGCAAGAAACTTTGCGCAGCGCTTCGACGCTCCTCTTGCTATCGTTGACAAGCGCCGTCAGAAGGCAAACGTATGCGAGGTAATGAACATCATCGGCGACGTCAAGGGCAAAAAGGTCATTCTCGTTGACGATATGATAGACACGGCAGGCACTCTCTGCAACGCCGCAAGAGCTATCATCGAGGTCGGCGGCGCAAGCGAGGTATACGCCTGCGCTACTCACGGCGTACTTTCGGGTCCCGCTATTGAGAGAATTGAAAAGAGCCCCATCAAGGAGCTTGTTCTGCTTGATACCATCGCTCTTCCCGAGGAGAAGAAGCTGGACAAGATAACCGTCCTCCCCGTTGCTCCCGTATTCGCTCAGGCTATACAGAGAATTTACGCCGACAAGCCCGTATCTCCTCTGTTCAACAGCTGATATACTATACAAATCAAGTCTTTATACCCCGTATGGTGCGCCCTACGGGGTTAAAGTGCGTATTAGTGAATCAGAGGGTCAGAGGATAGAGGATAGAAAAGTTATTACACTTTATAGCATAAAACAATATATTACAAGCTAATACTAAACACCAATAAAAAACGGGAAAAAATCTGCGCCGAAATCCAATATATGCAAGATTGTCGGCTTGATTTTTTCCATATTTTAAATGGTGTTTAGTATAAAATAGAAATAAAGGAAAGTATTATGAGCATATTCGATATTTTTGATAAGATAAGCGCGGAAAAGCCGCAGGAGACCGCAGGCAAGCCCGAGTACATCATTGTGGGTCTGGGCAATCCGGGGGAGCAGTATGCAAACACCCGCCACAACGCAGGCTTTATGACGGTGGACGCTCTTGCGAAGAAGTACGGCTTTGATATAAAGAAGCTGAGATTCAAGTCTCTTACCGCCGTTGCGAGCATCGGCGGGGTAAGCTGCCTTGTAATGAAGCCCTCCACATATATGAACAACAGCGGCGAGGCGGTAGTGGAGGCTATGAACTTCTACAAGATACCCATTGAGAATGTTATCGTCTGCTATGACGACATAAGCTTAGAGCCGTCAAAGCTGCGCATACGCCGCAAAGGCTCCGACGGCGGACACAACGGCATAAAGTCAATTATCTACCTTACGGGCAAGGACAACTTCCCGCGGATAAAGCTGGGCGTTGGCGCGAAGCCCCATAAGGACTACGACCTTGCGGCGTGGGTGCTTTCCACATTCACCCCCGAGGAATCGGAGCTTATGAAGCAGGGCACGGAAAAGGCGGTCGCCTGTCTGGAGCTTATGGTAAAGGGCAAGACCGACGAAGCCATGAACAAATACAATTCGTAAGGGTACAATATTATGTCACGTTTGATTTTTACCGAGGCGATAAAAGACCTTGACCTATACAAAGACCTGAGCCTGTCCGTGGAGCGGAGGGAGTCCCCCGTGTCCGTGACGGGCGTTTCGGGCATACACAAGGCGCAGCTGTCGCTGTCGCTGTACAATTTCTCCCCCGTGCTCATTATCGCCGAGGACGAGGCAGGCGCAAAGAAAATTGCCGACGACATCAACGAGATGTACGGCGATACCGCCGCGTATATCTATCCTGCCAAGGATTTTACCTTTGTTGAGGCGGAGGGCGTTTCCCGTGAGTATGAGCATACCCGTCTTGGGGTGCTGTCGCGCATAGCGCACAACACCTGCCGCTTTGTATGCGCGTCGGCGGAAGCGGTCATGCAGCGCACTATCCCGAAAGATGTGCTCCTTGCCAACACGCGCACTCTCCGCGCGGGAGATACGGTGGACACCAAGGAGCTTGCCGCCGCGCTCGTCGCCGCAGGATATACGCGGTGCGATACCGTAGAGGGCGCGTCCCAATTTTCCATACGCGGCTCTATTGTGGATATTTTTCCCGTACAGACGGTGCTGCCCGTACGTATCGAGCTTTGGGGCGACGAGATAGACACCATATCCTGCTTCGACCCCGAGACACAGCGCCGCACCGATACCGTAAAAAAGGTGGAGATACCTCCCGCGCTGGAGACCCTGTTCCCCTCCCCCGAAGAGCTTGCAAGCCGCATTGAAGCCCTTTCCAAGGTGCAGAGGGGAAAGCGTGCGGAGACCGTAAAAAGCAACCTTGCCAAGGATATTGACCGCATAAAAACGGGACTTTCCCTCGGCAATATCGACAAATATCTCCCTCTTGCATACGAAAACGCCGCCACGATTTTCGATTATCTTGACGAAAACAGCATTATAATTTTCAGCGAATACCACAACTGTCTTGAAAAGACCCGCTCCGTCCTTGCGCAGCACTCGGAGGATATAAAGATACTGCTTGAAGAGGGGGAGCTTTGCAAGGGACTTGACGGCTATATGCCGGAATGGAGCGGACTTATGACCCGCGCCGACGGCTTTATGTCCATATACATGAACACCTTTATGCGGGGCAGCGACGATATACGCTTCAAGCGGCTGCTGTCCGTCAGCGCCAATCAGACCGCGCCGTGGGGCGGCGAGATACGCCAGCTTATAGAAGATCTGCAAAGCTACTGCCGCAGCGGGTACTCCGTTATGGTCATGGCAGGCTCGGAGAAAACTCTCCCCATTATCGCAAACGACCTCCGCGACGAGGGCATACCCTGCGATATACTGACGGATAAATCGCAGCTTATAAAAGGACGCGTCCTGATTACAACGGGCTGCGTAAGCTCGGGCTATGATTATCCCGACATAAAGACCGCCCTTATTACCCAGGCGCGCGCCACTGTATCAAAGCGGCGGCTGAAAAAGGTGAAAAAGGGCGAGGAGATAAAGTCCCTGTCGGATATTGCGCCGGGTGACCTTGTTGTACACGCTCTCCACGGTATCGGACGCTTCCAAGGCATACGCAAGCTTGAAATGGAGGGCATCACAAAGGATTATATTACCATACAGTACGCAGGTACGGACGTTTTATATGTTCCCGTCAACCAGCTTGATATGGTGTCGAAATACATCGGTCCCCGTGACGACACGGGGGTAAAGCTCAACAAGCTGTCCTCGCAGGAGTGGCAAAAGACCCGAAACAGGGTAAAAAAAGCCGTCAAGGATATGGCGGAGGAGCTTACGAAGCTGTACGCTCTGCGCAGTCAGACCAAGGGCTTTGCATTTTCGGAGGACTGCGACTGGCAGCATGATTTTGAGGCGCGTTTCCCCTATAACGAGACCGACGACCAGCTGCGCTGCATACAGGAAATAAAGGAGGATATGGAAAAGCCTATCCCCATGGACAGACTTCTCTGCGGCGACGTTGGCTTCGGCAAGACGGAAGTCGCATTCCGTGCGGCGTTCAAGTGTATGCTGGACAGCAAGCAGTGTGTCCTGCTGACCCCAACGACCGTCCTTGCGTGGCAGCATTATCAGACCGCGTTAAAGCGCTTCGAGCATTTCCCCATGAAGATACAGCTGCTCTCCCGCTTCCGCAGCAAAAAGGAGCAGGAGCAGATAATCGGTGAGCTTCGCCGCGGCGAGATAGACATGATAATCGGCACGCACCGTCTTGTGCAAAAGGACGTTAAATTCAAGGATTTGGGTCTTGTTATCATAGACGAGGAGCAGCGCTTTGGCGTTGCACACAAGGAAAAGTTCAAGGAGGTCTTTGCGGGCGTGGACGTTCTTACCCTGTCCGCAACGCCTATTCCGCGTACGCTTAATATGGCTATGAGCGGCATACGCGATATGAGCGTTATCGAGGAGCCGCCTATAGACCGTCACCCCGTCCAGACCTATGTCATCGAGCATAATATGGGCGTTATCGTGCAGGCTATCACAAAGGAGCTGCGCCGCGGCGGTCAGGTATACTATATACACAACAGGATTGACAGTATAAATATGTGCGCGGACAATCTTGCAAAGCTTCTGCCCGACGCGCGCATAGGCGTTGCCCACGGACAAATGGGCGAGGAGGCGCTGTCCGACATATGGCAGCAGCTTGTGGAGCACGAGATAGACATACTTGTTTGTACCACCCTTATCGAAACGGGCGTTGATGTGCCCAATGTAAATACGCTTATCATCGAGGACGCCGACAGGCTGGGTCTTTCACAGCTGTATCAGCTGCGCGGCAGAGTGGGACGCTCCAGCCGTCGCGCCTTTGCATATTTTACATTCCGCCGCGGCAAGGTGCTGACGGAGGTATCCGCCAAGCGACTGGACGCTATACGTGAGTTCACCCAGTTCGGCAGCGGCTTCCGCATTGCCATGCGCGACCTGGAGATACGCGGCGCAGGCTCAATTCTCGGCGGCAAGCAGCATGGTCACATGGAGGCTGTGGGCTACGATATGTACTTGCAGCTGCTGTCCGAAGCAATCGCGGAGCAAAAGGGCGAAGCGCCGCCTCACCGTCCCGAGGAGTGTCTTGTTGATCTGCAAATTGAGGCGCATATCCCCGAGAATTACATCGAGAGCCTGTCGGGCAGGCTGGACGTATACCGCAAGATAGCGGGCTTGCAGACCAACGAGGACAGCATGGACCTTATCGACGAGCTTATCGACCGCTACGGCGAGCCGCCCAAGGCGATACAGGGTCTTATCACCGTGGCTCTGCTGCGCAACATGGCGGGCAACCTCGGTATCACGGAGATAACACAGCGGGGTGACGTAATGCTGTTCTACCTGAAAACTGCCACCATGGAGCAGGTGCAGGCGCTTGTCAAGGAATACAAGGGCAGAGTCACCGTCAACGGCTCGGATAAGCCTTATATTGCGGTCAAGGTCGCCAAGAACGACAAGCCCGTGGAGCTTATGGAGTCCGTTGTGCGGATAATGGACGCTAATAAAGGATAAGTATTTCTCCATTTTATCAATGCCGACAGTAAGGAGGAGTTTGATATGATCGCAGGAACTAACGACAAGGTAATGGAAAACGCTGTAAATATAATATATGATATGAGCGAGGACACCCGTATCCGCGAAAACGCACGTATCAGAGAAAAGGCTCTTCATGATGAGGCTTCGCAGATGGCTGCGGCAAGGCGTGAAGGCATAGCGGAAGGCGAGGCAAGAGGTAGAGCAGAAGAAAGAGCGGAAATATTAAGACAAATGCGGCTGTTCGGCATGAGCGAAGAGGATATCAAGAGGTTTGAGGAGAATCTGAAAAGTTGAAGTATCATATTAAGTTTAAGACCGTATACTGCGGACATACAAGAATAATATACGATATGAGCGAGGACACCCGTATCCGCGAAAACGCACGTATCAGAGAAAAGGCTCTTCATGATGAGGCTTCGCAGATGAAGAGTGCCGAGGCAAGAGGTATAGTCAAGGGCAGAGCAGAAGAAAGAGCGGAAATATTAAGACAAATGCGGTTGTTTGGCATGAGCGAAGAGGATATCAAGAGGTTTGAGGAGAGCCTTAAAAGTTAATTTCAAAATTTTTTATTCCGTGCGGATATCTCCGCACGGATTTTTTAAGGACATATTATCTTGAAACATGCCGTCTATATATTAAAAATGCACAATAGCAGGACGGCAAAAACGTTAATGTAAACGTTGACAGTTATGATGTTATTTTGGTATAATACTTTTATACGCAAATTTTATGATTCTACACAGGAGGGTAAAAAATGAACAACTACAAAAGAATTGCTGCCGGAGCTATGGCTCTTGCAATGACGGCAGGTCTGACAGCCTGCGGCGGCGGAGATGGCGGCGAGGAGATCACCACCACTACCACCACTCAGGCTACCGTTGAGATAAACACCGCCGAGCTTTCCGACGAGGACGCTCAGAAGGTCGCCGACGTTGCCGATCTGCTCACCGGCGAGCTTGAAAATAAAACCATCAAGTGGTTCTCTTTCTACGATCCTTTCCACGCCACCACCTCGGGCAACACAAAGGCTCTCTCCCTTGAGCTTTTCGAGGAAAAATACGACGGCGAGATCGAATATATCCAGACCACATGGAACAACCGCTTCAACGACCTCTCCACTAAGGTAGTAAGCGGCGACGGCATCGACTTTATCGCGGGCGGCGACCTTGACTCCTTCCCCAAGGGCGTTACAAACGGTATGTTCCAGCCCGTTGACGATTATATCGACTACGACAGCGATCTGTGGTCGGGCGTAAAGAGCCTTAACGATTACTTTGAGCTTAACGGCAAGCACTATCTGCTGGCTACCGCCGCTACAGCCGGTCCCGTTGTATATTATAACCGTCAGACCATCGAGGCTTACGGCTTCGACGACCCTGCCGACCTGCTTGAAAACGGCGAATGGAACTGGGATACATTCAAGCAGATGCTGCTTGACTACTGTGACGTTGACGGCGAATGCTACGGTCTGGACGGCTGGTTCAACGAGCAGCCCCTTATGCTTACCGCAGGCGTTCCCTCCGTTGAGCTTAAAGACGGCAAGCTTGTACATAATTTCTATGACCCCAACCTTGAGCGCTCCATGAATTTCATGAAGAGCCTTGCGGATAACGGTCTTACTCTGGATAAGAATCTCTTTGCATGGCAGACCCACATCGAATTTATCGGCGAGGGCAAGGAGCTGTTCTACATCAGCGGACTTTACGAGATCGAAGCTTCTCCCGATATCTGGACAAAGACCTTCGGTGAGCCCGAGGACGTTATGTTCGTTCCCCTGCCTAAGGATCCCGAAGCGGAGAATTATTATCTCCCCGCAGGACTTGAGGGCTATATGATGTGCAAGGGCGCTCAGAACCCCGAGGGCGTTATCAAGTTTATGGAATGTATCCTTGCGGCAAATTCCGACGAGCGCACACAGGCTATCGCCAAGGATAAGCACGTCAACGACTTCGGCTGGACGGATGAAATGCTTGAAATGCAGGCTAAGATCAACGATATGACCTACGAGCACCCCGTATATGATATCCACGCAGGCTGTCCTACGGATATGTATAACCTTATCGACAGCGGCGAAACAGGTATCCGTGCCGCATTCTACGGTCTGGAATGGGCTACTGTAAGAGATACTCTCGTAGACGCAGTTCAGGTATACATCGACGAGTTCAACAAGGAAGTTGAAGCAATGCCTGCTGAATAATGCCG
>JBJEQM010000181.1:0-7798 GCA_051881755.1 Oscillospiraceae bacterium | reverse complement strand
ACTATGATAATTTTTACAAAGGTGGAATAAATCTAATGGGTATTTTTGGCGGACTTTTCGGCAGTTACAGCAAACGTGAGCTTGCAAAGATCGAGCCGATAAAAAATAAGGTACTGAATTATGAGGACGAATACGCCGCCATGTCTGAGGAGACCCTCAAGGCACAGACGGGCATTTTCAAGCAGCGTCTTGCCGACGGCGAAACGCTGGACGATATCCTCCCCGAGGCGCTGGCGACCGTCCGCGAGGCGGCATGGCGCGTTCTGGGCAAGAAGCCTTTCCCTGTACAGATAATCGGCGCTATCGTGCTCCATCAGGGACGTATCGCCGAGATGAAAACAGGTGAAGGTAAAACTCTGGTCGCCTGCTGCGCATCCTACCTTAATGCGCTTGCGGGAAACGGCGTTCACGTAGTTACCGTAAACGACTATCTGGCAAAATATCAGTCCGAGGAAATGGGCAAGGTATACCGCTATCTCGGACTTACCATCGGCTGTATACTTCACGACCTTAACAACGACCAGCGCCGCGAAGCATACAACTGCGACATTACCTACGGCACAAACAACGAGTTCGGCTTCGACTACCTCCGCGACAACATGGTCATCTACGCCAAGGAGCGCGTTCAGCGCGGACACGCTTTCGCTATCGTGGACGAGGTGGACTCTATCCTCATAGACGAGGCGAGAACTCCGCTTATCATATCGGGACGCGGCGAAAAGTCTACCGATCTCTACACTAAGGCAGACCAGTTCGCCAAGACCTTGAAGCCCTACATTGTCGTTGAAATGGACGATAAGGTAGATCAGGAGGAAAATTCCGAAAACTGCGACTACATCGTGGACGAAAAGGCTAAGACCGCAACTATCACCCGTCATGGCGTTAAAAAGGCGGAGAAGTTCTTCAACGTGGAGAATCTGTTCTCCTCCGATAATACAACCTTGCTCCATCATATCAATCAGGCGCTGAAAGCGCGCGGCATAATGAAAAAGGATATCGACTACGTTGTCAAGGACGGCGAAGTTGTTATCGTTGACGAATTTACGGGACGTCTTATGATGGGACGCCGCTTCAACGACGGTCTGCATCAGGCTATCGAAGCCAAGGAGGGCGTAAAGGTGGCTCACGAGTCCAAGACTCTCGCCAGCATTACGTTCCAGAATTACTTCCGTCTTTATACAAAGCTCTCCGGTATGACCGGTACAGCCATGACCGAGGAAGAGGAATTCAAGGAGATATACAAGCTGGACGTTGTGGAGATACCCACAAACCGTCCCGTACAGCGTATCGACCACCCCGACGTTGTATTCAAGACCGAAAACGGCAAGTTCAAGGCTGCTATCGACCAGATAATCGAGTGCCATGAAAAGGGTCAGCCTGTGCTTGTGGGTACAATATCCATCGAAAAATCCGAGAAGCTGTCCGAAATGCTGAAGCGCAAGGGCATCAAGCATAATGTCCTCAACGCCAAGCAGCATGAAAAGGAAGCGGAGATAGTTGCTCAGGCAGGTAAATACGGCGCTGTTACCATCGCCACCAACATGGCAGGCCGTGGTACGGATATTATCCTGGGCGGTAACGCGGAGTTCCTTGCCAAGGCGGAGATGAAAAAGCGCGGCATGGAGGAGCATATCATCAGCGAGGCTGTAAGCTATGCCGATACCGACAACGAGGAAATTATCGAAGCGAGAAAGATATACCGCGAGCTTTATGATAAATTCAACGAAGAGGTCAAGGAAAAGGCTGAAAAGGTAAAGGAAGCGGGCGGTCTGTTCATTCTGGGCACGGAACGCCACGAATCCAGACGTATCGACAATCAGCTCCGCGGACGTGCGGGACGTCAGGGCGACGTGGGAGAAAGCCGCTTCTTCCTCTCACTGGAGGACGACCTTATGCGTCTTTTCGGCGGCGACAGGATAACCGGTCTCATGGACTCCCTCAAGGTCGAGGAGGATATGCCTATCGAGGCGAAAATGCTGACAAGGGTAATCGAGTCCTCACAGAAAAAAGTCGAGGGCAGAAACTTCGGCATCAGAAAGAACGTACTCAACTACGACGATGTTATGTCCGCTCAGCGTGAGATAATCTACGCTCAGAGAAGCAAGGTGCTGGACGGCGAGGATATCCACGAGTATATCACAAAGATGATATCCGACATGATAAATGATACCGTTGACCAGTATCTTGTTGACGACAGCGTTCACGACGACTGGAATCTTGCGGGTCTCCGCGAGCGCTTCATGGGTCTGTTCACCGTAAACGACGACTTCCGCTATACCACGGAGGAGCTTGCCGAGGTCACAAAGGACGACATAAAGAAGAAGCTTATCGACCGCGCTATGGACTTCTACACCGCCAAGGAGGAGCGTATCGGCTCCGATGTTCTCCGCGAACTGGAGAGAGTTATCCTGCTTAAAGTCGTTGATATCAAGTGGATGGCTCACATCGACGATATGGACGAGCTGCGCAAGGGTATCGGTCTGCGCTCCTACGGTCAGAAGAACCCTGTTGTTGAATACCGCTTCGAGGGCTTCGAGATGTTCGACGCTATGGTCGAGTCTATCCGCGAGGAGACTATCCGCCTGCTGTTCACTATACAGATAAAGCAGAACGAGGCTGTTCCCCAGAGAGAACGCGTTGCCAATCCAGACCCCACTCCCGGAGACGGCTCCGTTTCAAACACTCCCCGAAAGACGGGTCAGAAAGTCGGCAGAAACGATCCCTGTCCCTGCGGCAGCGGCAAAAAGTACAAGAAGTGCTGCGGCAGAGACCTGAAGTAAAGGAGAATCACTATGGCTGAGATAAAAGCGTTCAGAGGTATGCGCTACAACACGGACAAGGCGGGAGATCTGAACTCCCTCGTCTGCCCGCCCTACGACATTATATCCGATACACAGCGCGCGGAATATATTGAAAAAAATCCCTGCAACATTATCCGTCTTGAACTGCCCAAGGGCGGCGACGAGCGGTATAAGGAAGCAGGAGACACTCTCGGCAAATGGCTTGACGACGGCGTTCTTGCGCAGGACGAAAAGCCCTCTGTATATGTATACGAAATGGAATTTACCGCCAACGGCACGAAAAACAGCCTGAAAGGCTTTGTATCTCTCGTTAAGCTGGAGGAATTCTCCAAGGGCGTTGTTCTGCCCCACGAGGAGACCCTCTCCAAGGCAAAGGCAGACCGCTTCAACCTTATGAGCGAGACATTCTGCAATTTCAGTCAGATTTATTCATTATATATGGACGAGGACGGCTCCACATACAGCATTGTGGACAAGTGCTCACAGGGCACTCCCGATATGAGCGTCCGCGACGGCGACGGCACTATCCACAGAATGTGGTGCGTGACCGATGAAGAGGTCATCGCTTCACTGGAAAAGGCGTTTGCGGACAAGAAGCTTTATATTGCCGACGGTCATCACCGCTATGAGACAGCGCTGAATTTCCACAAGCACCTTGTTGAACAGGGCAAGGCGACCGAGGGCGACCTGAGCGGCTACATTGCCATGATGTTAGTAAACATGGAAAACAACGGTCTTGTTGTGTTCCCCACCCACAGAATTGTCAAGGGTCTGGAGAAGTTCGACCCCGACGCTGTACTGGAAGCCTGCAAGCCCTACTTCACCATAGCCGAAGCTCCCTCCGAGGAGAGAATGCGTGCGGCGCTGAACACTTTCTACTTCGAGGGCAAAAAGGCGTTTGCAATGTACACGGGCTGCGGAAAGTGCTATGTACTTACATTAAAGGACAACAACGCCGTCAAGGAGTTTCTGCCCGATATGTCCGACGCATACTGCGGTCTGGACGTTTCCGTGCTTCATAATCTTGTACTGGAACGTATCCTTGGTATCGACAAGGAAAATATGGCTAATCAGAAAAATCTTACATACACCCGCTCTCTGTCCGAGGCGCTTGAAGCGGTGGATATGGACGGCGCTGACTGCTCCTTTATCCTCAACCCCACCAAGGTAGCCGAGATACGCGACGTTGCTCTTGCAGGCGAGAAAATGCCCCAAAAGTCCACATATTTCTATCCCAAGCTTATCACGGGGCTTGTAATGAACAAATTCGGCGACAGATAAGGATATACGGAAATTTTGAAGGGAAATATGCCGCAAAGTGCGGTGCAAAAAGGAAGTATATACAATGATAAACTTAAAGGAAGAATGTAAAGCGGAGCTGACAGGACGCATTATCCCCTTTTGGAACAAGCTTCGCGACGATGAAAACGGCGGCTTCTACGGATTTATGGACAACGAGCTGAAAGTAGACAAAAAGGCGGACAAGGGCGTTATCCTCAATTCCCGCATACTTTGGTTCTACTCCTCGGCTTACATGACCATCGGCGGCGATGAGCTGCTGGACAATGCCCGTCATGCTTACGAGTTTCTGAGAGACCACTGCGTTGACTATGACAACGGCGGCGTATACTGGATGATGACCTGCGACGGCAAGGTATCCGACGGCATGAAGCACACCTACAATCAGGCGTTCGCTATCTACGCCCTGTCTACATACTATCAGGCGTGCGGCGACAAGGACGCTCTTGCGCTGGCGTTCAAGCTGTTTGACACGGTTGAGGAAAAGTGCACCGACGATATTGCGTACATGGAAGCATTTTCCGCCGACTGGCAGCTTATCCCCAACGACGCTCTCTCGGAGAACGGACTTATGGCGGACAAGACCATGAACACCGTCCTCCACCTTATCGAAGCTTACACCGTACTGTTCGACGCAAGCGGCGATGAGCGCGTCCGCGACAGGCTCCTGTTCCTGCTGGATATTACCAAGGACAAGATATTCGACGGCGATAACAACAAGCTGCTGGTATTCTTTGACAGGGAGCTTAACGTTATCGGCGATATTCACTCTTACGGTCACGATATAGAAGCAAGCTGGCTCCTTGACAGGGCTTGTCAGGTCATCGCGGACAAGTTCCTCGAAGCACAGTGGCGCTTTATTGACCTGCGCATCGCGGAGAACATCTACGATATCGCCTTTGAAAACGGCGCTGTAAACAACGAGCGCGAAAACGACAAAATAGACAAAAAGCGCGTATGGTGGGTACAGGCGGAAAGCGTTGTGGGCTTCGTCAACGCCTATATGCAGGGCGGCGACAAAAAGTTCCTCGAAGCTGCCGAGACCGTATTTGAATGGATAAAGAAGCATCAGGCTGACAGCCGCGAAAACTCCGAATGGTGGGGAGAAGTCACATTTGACGGACAGCCCATGCAGACGGTGGACATGGTAAACCCTTGGAAATGCCCCTATCACAACGGAAGAATGTGCATTGAGATATTAAACCGTAAATTCTGATAAAATTTATCGGCGTTATTTTACAACAGGAAAGGGTAAAACGCATGGCTATGGTAAATTTAATGGAGCAGATCGTATGGGACAAGCTTGACCATATGCTGGAGGACTGCGATTGCTGCAAATGCGATATATGCAGAAACGATATGGCGGCATACGCTCTCAACTCGCTCCGACCCAAATATGTCAACACACAGGAGGGCGAGCTTTTCGGCAGGCTTGATACCACAAGGTATCAAAATTCCATTGATATTGACGTTGCCGTATCAAAGGCAATTGCCATTGTCAGCGCTTCACCTCGGCATAAATAATATAAAAAAGATACTGCAAAGCGGAATTTTCACGGAAATTCCGCTTTTTTTTATTGAATTAGCCGCAAATGGATGATATAATAAATTTGTATTGTATTGTATCCCGAAAGGGAATAATAACAAGGAGGAATTTATATCATGAACGAGAAAACAAAAACACTTGTGGGAACGGGTATCCTTACGGCTATTGTCGTTGTCCTTCAGGCATTGGCGATCGGCATCAGGTTCGGTCCGTTCAGCATCACCCTCGTACTTATTCCAATAGTAGTCGGCGCGGCACTATATGGATACAAGGCGGGAGCATGGCTGGGCTTCGTTTTCGGCGTAGTTGTGCTTTGCACCGACGCAGGAGCTTTCCTCGCCATCAACATACCGGGCACAATTGCCACCTGTATTCTCAAGGGCGTACTTGCAGGACTGGCGTCAGGTCTGATTTTCAAGCTTCTTGAAAACAAAAACCGCTGGCTTGCAGTTATCACCGCAGCTATCATATGCCCCATTGTAAATACAGGCGTATTCCTGCTGGGCTGCTGCATATTCTTTATGGACACCATCAACCAGTGGGCTGCAGGAGCAGGCTTTGAATCTGCAGGTGCATACCTCATATTCGGTATGGTAGGACTGAACTTCTTAGTTGAGGCAGCTGTAAACATTATTCTCAGCTCTGTAATCGTAAGGATTTTAAATATTATAAAGAAACCTGCGGCAGCAAACTGAGCCGCTTGCAAAGGACGGGTATTTTATGGTATTCGCGGTTGATATTGGAAACACAAACATTGTTATCGGCTGCTGCCGTGACAATAAAATATCTTTCGTGGAGAGAGTCTCCACAAGACGCGACGCTACGGTGCTTGAATATGCCATTACCTTCAAGAATATTCTGGAGCTTTACGGCATAAGCAAGGAGGATATTGACGGCGCGATAATCTCGTCCGTTGTACCCGAGGTGACAATGACTGTCCGCAGCGCTATCAAAAAAACCACCGATATTGACGCTATCGTGATAGGTCCTGGACTCAAAACAGGCGTTAATATTGTTATTGATAACCCCGCGCAGCTTGGCAGCGATCTTGTTGTTGACGCCGCCGCTGGCATTGCGGAATACCCGCTGCCGCTGATAATCGTTGATATGGGCACGGCGACCACCGTTGCGGTTATCGATGAAAAGCGAAATCATCTTGGCGGAATGATACTTCCCGGCGTAAAGGTATCCCTTAACGCGCTTTCAAACGGCACGTCACAGCTGCCGAGAATAAGCCTTGAGCCACCCAAAAAGCTTATTGGCACAAACACCATAGACAGTATGAAAAGCGGTATACTTTACGGCACCGCCTCCAGCATTGACGGACTTATCGAGCGCATAAACGCCGAAACGGGCAAGGAGCATACCGTGGTTGCCACCGGAGGGCTTGCCTCAAGCATTATCCCCCTCTGCAAGAGCAAAATTATCCTTGATGATGAGCTGCTTTTAAAGGGACTTATAGTAATATATAATAAAAACAAATGATACAATACAAACAGGCTTTGCGCATATTCGTGCAAAGCCTGTTCTAATACTAAACACCAATAAAAAACGGGAAAAAATCTGCGCCGAAATCCAATATATGCAAGATTGTCGGCTTGATTTTTTCCATATTTTAAATGGTGTTTAGTATAATTCCGTCAAAACAGTAGGTTTTGACGAAATTATAGCAAGACACAAAATAGACTGACAAAAGGAGGCGATGGCAAAGCTTGGCAGGATATTTTTGTGGATTGCTATAGTATTATATCACATAATATCCTGCAAAGCAGGGCGGAACGGTTATTGTTCCCTCTGCGGTGTTTATGTCTCCCCCGAGGGAATAAAGCTTGCCCTTGGGAGCATAGCTGCAATTGAAGGTCACTTCCCTGTCTGCGGGATTGATGATGACAAGTATCCTTTCGTCCTCCGCGCTTCTGATATATGCAAGAGGATATGCGTTCTTTTCCGCATAAATAAACTCTATATCGCCCTTGCTCATAAGCGCCTTATGTGACCTGCGTATTTTTATCAGACGGTTTATCTCATGCCACAGCGAGCTTTCGTCCGCCATCTGCGCGGCAGCGGTGGGGCGGTCGGGACTTTCGTCCTGCCTGATATACAGCATTTCCTTTGGCGCGGAGCTGAAGCCTGCGTTTGTGGTGCTGTCCCA
>JBJEQM010000180.1:0-33644 GCA_051881755.1 Oscillospiraceae bacterium | reverse complement strand
CCTCAAGTCCAAGCCGTTTCCCTGCATATGAAAATGACTGACAGGGTGCTCCGCCCGATAACAGGTCTAATTCGCCTTGCTTTATATTAAAATATTCTTCCAAATCTAATTTCGATATATTTTCAATATCGTCGTTTATAACATTCCATTCGGGACGGTTTTTTTTCAAAGTATTTGCAGCAGCGACATCTATTTCAATTAAGCCAATATTTTCAAATCCTGCTTTTTCAAGTCCTAAAGCCAATCCGCCTGCGCCTGCAAACAATTCAATTGACCTGAACATTTTACACCCCTCTCAATTTTCTTTGTTATATTTTCTTCCCAATTCCGATATTTCCAGCATATTCACCTTTTTTTCCAGCTTTTCAATGCGCACGAGCTGCTTGCAGAGCTCCTGAGAAACAGGGTCGGGAATGTGTATCTGATCCAGATCGTTATCGACGCGCTTGCCGTTGCGCCGCACGATACGCGCAGGAACGCCTACCGCAGTGCAGTCGGGCGGAACTTCCTCCAGTACAACGGCGTTCGCGGCTATCTTTGCGTTGTCGCCCACCTTGAACGGACCCAGCACTCTTGCGCCCGAGCCTACCATAACATTGTTGCCCAAAGTCGGGTGGCGCTTGCCCTTTTCCTTGCCCGTACCGCCAAGGGTAACGCCCTGATATACAAGACAGTTGTCGCCTATCTCGGTGGTCTCGCCGATAACCACGCCCGAGCCGTGGTCGATGAAAAAGCCCTTGCCTATCTTGGCGCCGGGATGTATCTCGATGCCCGTTAGGAAACGCGCAAACTGGGATATCATTCTCGCGGGGAGAAACAGCTTTTTCTCGTACAGCTTATGCGCCACACGGTACATCAATATTGCGTGCAGACCCGAATATGTCAGCAGTATCTCCAAGGTACTGCGTGCGGCGGGGTCACGCCTTTTTACGGATTCTATTTCCTCTTTAAACTGCTTTGCAAAACTGTCAAACAGCTTCAAAAAATATCACACCTTTCAAAATATCAAAAAAACGCCCCCAAAGCCACAGAGCTTTGAAGGCAGTATAAAACCACGGTCCCACTTCAATTGAGCGCCGAGCGCCCCTCATTATCCTTAACGCGGAAAACGCAGGCGGATACTAACGTAATGCTGAGGCATTGCGTTTTCCCCGACCGAGCCGGCGGCCGCACTTCACAGCTGCTCTTCGTCGCCGTTCCACCACCCCGACGCTCTCTGTATCCCAAGCAAAAGCTACTCTGACCGATATGCCTTTAATATATAGTATTCATGCTACACTATTATAACACAGTTATTTTTAAAATGCAATATTTTTATACTAATAACCAATTAAAAAGTGTACAAAAAAATCAAGCAAAATCTTGCGTGTATGGATTTTGCGCAGATTTTTTGTCTACACTTTTATTGGTTATTAGTATTATTATTATCCTTTCAGACCCCGCGACTGACGGTCCATATCCTCAATAACAATGTCGAATATCTCGCCCAAAGACGCGCAGTATTCCAGTACCTTCCACGGCTCGTTGGTGTGATAGTGTATCTTGATGAGATTTTCGTCGCCCACCGCCAGCAGACAGTCGCCCTTGAAATTATCCACAAAATAATCGTTTATAACGTCCTCGTCAAGATCTTCGCCCTCAATAAGAAGCTGTGTATCATATCTGTATTCTATCATTACTTTATACCTCCAATTAATCTTTGCATATTATTTCCGTTGTGCTTTGACCCGTGCGGCTGTCCTTGCGGACGATTATCTGACGCGGGATACGCTCTTTCAGCTCCGCCACATGGGAGATGATGCCCACAAGACGTCCGCTCCGCGACAGCGCCAGCAGGGTATCCATCGCCATATCGAGGGATTCCTCGTCCAGCGAGCCGAAGCCCTCGTCCACGAACATGGTGTCAAGCTGTATTCCTCCCGCGCCCGACTGTATCTCGTCGGAAAGACCCAGCGCCAGCGACAGCGCCGCCTGAAACGCCTCGCCCCCCGATAACGTCTTTACACTGCGGACAGAGCCGTTGTAGTGGTCGATAACGTCCAGTTCCAGACCCGTCTTGCTTTGCCTGCCGCCGTCCTCCTCGCTTCGGGTCAGCTCGTACCGTCCGTCCGTCATGGACATGAGCCGCAGGTTTGCTCGCTCGGTAATGCGGCTGAAATATGCGGTCTGAACGTAGGTCTCAAGGGTGATCTTCTCCTTGCCCACAATGGTGCCTCCTGCCGTGTCATACAGGGCTTTCAGCCAGCCGTAGCGCTCCTGCGCCTTTTCAAGTGCGGCATATCCGCTTTTCAGCGCCGCCGAAGCCGCCGTGCCCGCTTTTATGCGCGCCGCCGCCGATGATATCATGTCCGACAGCCGCTTTTCCTCGGCGGCAAGAGCGTTACGCTTTTGGTATATTATGTCCATATCTTCGCCGCCGTCACCGATTTGCGAGCGGTACGCCGTACACGCCGACTCCAGCTCGGCGGACTTCTTTATACAGCCGTCCAGAGCCGCCTTTGCGCCGTCGTATTCGTCCCTGATGCGCTTCTTTTTCTCCTCAAGAGAGGAGATGTACGACCGCGCTTCCCGTTCCGACGGGAATTTCAGCGTACCGTGCATATTTTGTATATCGGCTTTCAGCGCGGAGACCTCCGCTGCAAGCGCCGCCAGAAGCTTGTCACATTCCGCCGAGACGGTCTCCGCCTGCTTTATGCTGCTTTCCGCCGCGGGTATATCCTTATCAAGCGCCGCAAGACGTGCAAGTCCGCCGTCCGCTTCCGCGATGAGCCGTTCCGTCTCGCGAAGCTCCGAGGCGACCTCGGAAAATCTGCCGTTTGCCGCCGCAGGTATCTTTTCCGTCGTGCCGAGAAGCTTTTTCGCCGTCTCCATTATGGCGGCTTTCTTGGCTTCACCTCTGCCGCGAAGCTCTCCTGCGGAGGAGCTGTATTCCGCCGCAGTTTTCTGCGCCGCCTGAGATAATGTACGCGCCTTTTTCAGCTGCTCCTCCGTGGGAGCGCCCTGGGATATATGTGCAGGAAAAGGGTGGGTCTCCGAGCCGCATACGGGACACCGCTCGCCATCCCGAAGCCCTGCCGCCAGTATGCCCGCCTGCCCGTCAAGAAACAGCTTTTCAAGCTGCATTGCCTCCGTTTGGAGCCGCTCCGACTTTTGGGCGGCGTCGGCATATTTCCTCTGCGCCTCGTCAAGCTGCGCTTTCATGGCGGTGATGACCTTTATCTCGTCCAACAGGGCGCACAGTTGAACGCGGGTCTCCTCTAAACGTACCCTGCGGCTTTCGAGACGTTCACGCTCCGCGCCGCAGTCCCTGTATTTTTCGCGCTCTGCCTTTAGCGCCGCCAGCTTTTCCGTCAGCTGCGAAGCAGAGCGCCGCGCGCTGTCGAGACGGACTGCCGTACGCTCCGATTCGGCGGTCTTGTCCGCAAGAAGTCTTTCCTTGCCGCTTAGAGCCGCATAATCTCCCAAGCGCTCCGTTTCGCGGCTTATCTCCGCCGTGAGCGCTTCTGCCTGCGGATATTTTTCCTCCGCCGCGGCGAAATCCGCTTCGAGACGGCTCTTCTGCGCCGTCAGCCGTGACAGCGCCTCTTCCGCGGCTTTCAGCTTGTCCGACGCGCTTTTTTGCAGCTCCGCTCTGCCCAGAGCCGCCGCGTTTTCCTCCATGGACTTTTCCGCCGCCGCCAGCTGCTTTTCCGTCTCCGCCGTCAAGGTCCTGTCTGCCGACAGAGCGTCCTCAACCGCCGCAAGCACCTCCTGCGAGGTGTACGACAGGGGAGTGTTTTTTATATCCTCGGGTATATTTTCAAGCATGGCAATATTCTGCATGACCGCTGTCTCGGCGTTTCTGCATATATTGGCGGCTGTATCAAGGTCTTCCTTTATCTTCTTGTGCAGGCTGCCGTATTTTTCGGTGCGGAATATACTGCGGAACACCGCCGAGCGCTCCTGCGTGGAGGCGAAAAGCAGCTTCAGAAATTCGCCCTGTGACAGCATAGCTACCTGTATAAATCTGTCGCGGTCAAGACCGATTATCTCGGTTATCTTTTTGGTGACATTGGTGTATCCGCCCACCGCGCCGCCGCTGTATTCCAGTTCGGCGTCAGCCTTTTCCGTGGTAAAGCCGCTTTCGCTTTTCCGCAGGGACGGCCGTATGTACTCGGGATTGCGGGTCACGGTGTAGCGCACTCCCTTGTAATCGAAGACCAGCCTTACAAAGGTCTTGGCTTCGGGAGCGGCATACTTGCTCCGAAGCATGGAGGCGCTTCTTACGCTGCCGCTTGCCGTGCCGTAGAGAGCGAATATAACAGAGTCGAAAATGGAGGTCTTGCCTGAGCCTGTCTTGCCCGAAATGAGGTATATGCCCTCGTTCCCGAGAGCGGTCATGTCGATATGCTCCACTCCGGCGTAGGGACCGAATGCGGAGATGGTAATTTCTATCGGTCTCATATAAACCTCCCTTATCTGAATTTTCGCCGCTTGGGCGGAACGTACTTATCGGATATACCGCGCTTGTGCTTGGTATTTTTTGCAATATCCAGCATCTGCCTGCGGAACTGCTCGCGGCGGGCTTCGCGGGCGATTATTTTGTCGGAGCAGAATTGTATGCGCCCCGCGATACGCTCGGTGTGGGCGTAGAAATCCGCCACCTCCACGGTGGAGACGTTCTTTCCGCCGTTGGAATTATACCACCAGTTGTCGAAATCTATGCCGTCGGGAGTGCTTTCGTAGCGGAGCCAGTCGGCGTTTTCATGGAAAAACCGCGCAGGCGCGCCGATGATGACGGTGTGTTTTGCATATTCCACATACTCCACGTTTTTCAGGTTCACCACCCACAGCTTTTTGTAGCTCTGCCGTTTTCCGTCGGTGAAAACGGTCTGACTGTGCTGAGAGACTATAAGCGAGGAGTCGTTTATCTCGATATAAGTATGCTCGCGGTGAGCTTTCAGCAGGATATCCGAAACTACAGAGCCGATGAGACATACAATGAAAAGGTAGGCGACGCAGAAATATGTACCGTATATTATGATACGATTCAGCACGGAGGGTACGGACACTCCGTCGGGAGAGATAACGTAAAAAAGCAGCACAATGATAAGTATTGATATAAGCGCCGCCGCTCCGGGGAGACAGGCGATGATCATTCTGCGGTTATATCTGCCAAGTATGCGCTTTTCGCTGGCATGAATGGTCTTGCGCATTATCTCCCTCCTTTTGGTTTACTGCATAATATTATACTATTTTTAAAGGGAAATGTACATAGCGGAAAAATGTTTTATGGCAAATATACAAAAAAATTTGTCGGTTTATATAAAATTGTACAACATTGCTTAAAACTGTTGCAAAATATAATTTTTTTAGCTATAATTATATATTAGGATAATATACGCCTTAAACGATTAATCAAAAGCTTTGCCCGGGGGATATTTTGAATGATAAACAAAGATAAAATAAACAAGGTCATGATATACGACCGCAACGGAAAACTGCTGCTGACGACAAAATCAGTCTATTTCCCCAAGGACTTCTTCGGCATAAGGGGCAAGGATCTTGTAATGCTCAAGGGCGCGGATTTTCCGCTTATAACCAAGGACGAGTATATCGACGTCATTTTCGAGTATCTCAACGGCGCAAGAATGAAATATTCCACATCGGTAGACCTTTGCACGGAATATCAGATAAATTTTCACGTCGGCGACGGCATCGCGCTTCAGGAGCGCAGACGGTACTTCAAGATAAATGTGCAGTTTGTGGGCACTTCGCCGTTCTATATCCGCGACGGGGAGATGTGCACCTTTGATTCGCCTATCTGCGTGGACTTTGTCAACCTTAATATCGGCGGAGCTTACCTGCGCTCGGAGTTTGAGTTCCGACCCGAGGATCAGGTCATGCTGAACTTCCTCGACGGGGAAATGGAGCTTCTGGCAGAGGTGCTGAGAGTGCAGAAAATTCAGGATACCGACGAGGTGGACGGCTACGGCTGCCGCTTCCTCAACGTCACCTCACAGCAGGAGGAGCGTCTGGCGAGGTTTATTCTGGAATGTCAGCTTATCGAGCGCGAGCGCATGAGAAACGAAAAAAGCAAGAGAGCATATTGATAGGAATGGAATAATATGGCTAAAGTTATTGTTGTTACAAATCAGAAGGGCGGCGTAGGAAAAACTACCACCTGCGCGGCGTTTACGGGCATTTTCAGAAGCAGGGGCAAATCCGTCCTTGCAATAGATATGGACCCTCAGGGCAACCTTTCCTTTTCCCTCGGCACGGAGGACAGGGGATATACCATACACGACGTTATGAAGGGCGACTGCGATATCCGCGACGCCATAAAGACCACCAACATATGCGACGTTATCACCTCCAATATCCTGCTTTCGGGCAGCGAGCTGGAGCTGACCAGCGAGCGCCGCGAGTTCATACTCCGCGAGATACTGAAAACCGTCCGCGACGAGTATGACTATATCATTATCGACACGCCTCCCGCGCTGTCCATACTTACCATAAACGCATATACCGCCGCCGACGACCTTATCATACCCATGACCCCCGAGATACTGTCCTTACAGGGTATTGCGCAGCTGCGCGAGACCATTCTGGCGGTGAAGAAATATTACAACAAAAAGCTTAATATACGCGGCATACTGCTGACAAAGTATTCCGCCAAGCAGACCCTTGCGGTGGAGGTGGCGGAAATGGTGGAGATCGTCGCCAAGCAGCTGGGCACGGTGGTGCTGGAGGACAAGATCGCTTCCTCCGTGGCAGTCGCCGAGGCTCCCGCGCATCAGATGGTCATTACATCATATTCTCCGCGCTGCAAGGCTTCGCGGGATTATACAAGGGTATGCGAGTATCTTTATCCCGAGATAAACGATTAACCGCCCATTGAAAGGAAACGTTCCTATGTTTACTACTGCAAGAAAATCTACACATAAAACGGAAGCTGTAATGCGGCTGCTGACGGGAAACAACCTTGCGGTCAATCCCATGCTGGACAACGAGTTCAAGCAGTCGGTCATTGTGGACAAGCGTGCCGCCCGCGAGAGCACGCAGGAAAGCGCCGCTCCGCAGCCTGCTCAGACAGCTCCCGTACAGAACGATACCCCACAGGCGGCGCCCGTATACAGCGAGCCAGCTCAGGCTGTTCCCGAGCTGCCCAAGGAGGAGCAGGTCACGGAGATACATATCAGCTCCGAGCTTATCGCCGAGCTTCTGCCGTCGGTACTGGACAGATTCCACTGCTGCAAATGCGGCAAATGCTTTGCCGAAGCCATGACGGACGCGCTGGAGACCGTCCCAGAGGTCAACGTAAAGGTGGAAAACAGCAGCGACCTGCAGCGCGCCGAAGAGATACGCACCAAGAACCGTCCGTCGGTAATGAGCGCATTGGTTAAAATTGCTATAGGCAGACGACAATTGCCTGTTCATGAATAGAACATAATCAGACCTGCATTTGATGCAGGTCTTTTTGCTTTTTGCACAAAAATATATACAAAATATGGTCTTTTTTTGTTGCGTCGTTCTTTCTGTTGAAATATTTAGAGAAATTTAATATATTTTTTCGTGAATTTTTGTTGTATGTTTTTCTTATTATTTTGTAATAGTTGCTTGAAATTTGGAAGTGATTGATGTATAATAAAATAGAGTAAATATATTACTGCGGCATTGCTATGCCTTTTTGTCAAATGCCGCCGGCTTTATATACATTTTTTGGGAGGAGTTAATATGGGTCTTTTTGACGGAACAGTACAAAGCCTGTCCGAACAGGCACTGGACGCTGCATGGTACAAGCAGCAGGTCATAAGCAATAATATAGCCAACGCCTCTACGCCCGATTTTAAGGCGAAAACCGTTGAATTCGGCATTATCCTTGAGGAAAAATGCCGCTGCAAATATCATACCCCCGATGATAAGGAGACAAAACAGCCAAAGGTGACCGTCACTACCACTGTGGAGACCAACACCGACCTGCTCCTTAACGGCAATAACGTCGATATGGAAAAGGAAGCCCTCGACCTTGCCGACGTGCAGTATCAGTACAGCGCGCTGCTGGATCATATGAACACCAATTACAGCATGATACGCGCGGCTATCTCAAAGTAAAGGGAGGTATATGAATGTCTTTCTTAAGCTCGCTTGATATATGCGGCTCGGGCCTTTCGGCTCAGCGTCTCAGAATGGACGTCATCACGCAGAATATCGCTAACCAGAACAACTACAACACCGCCGTGGGCGAGGATCCATACTGCCGTCAGCTGACGGTGTTCTCCGAAAAGAAAAAGTTCAGCGATGTGCTGAGCACATACGAGGAAGCGGAGGGTCCCAAGTACAGCCGCGGCACATATTACCTCGGCAGCAGGACAAAGTACAAGTACGCAGGCGTTACCGTTGCGGCGGTCATCAACGACGACGCGCCTTTCGTTCCCGTCTACGAGCCGGATAACCCTCTTGCCGACGAGGAGGGCTATGTCTACAGAAGCAACGTGGACAACACCAAGGAGCAGATAGACCTGCTTGCGGCGCAGCGCAACTATGAAGCCAACGCTTCGGCGCTCTCGGCGGTAAAATCCATGCTGACAAAGGCGATGTCCCTGAACGGCAGATAATATAACTTAGGGCAGCACGGCTTTGCCGTGCCTTGCTCACGTTAAATGACGGGGCAAGTCCCTTATTGAAAATGAAAGGAGTGTATGCCCTCGGGCATACTTGATATAAAAATATGTTTATAGTACCTATTTCAAACAGCATTTCTCCCGTTGAATCCCTGTTCGACAAGGATAACGGACAGGTCTCCGAGATATCGGAGGACACCCCAAAATTTTCCGATGTTTTCCGCGATATTTTCACCGATGTGCAGGAGACTCAGGCGCAGACTCAGGCTGACGCCATAAAGATAATCCAGGGCGATATCGACGACCTGCATACAATATATAATAACATGACCAAGGCTTCCATCGCCGTGGAAACATTCGTGGCGGTGAAAAACGCGGCTGTCGACGCTTATAACCAGACGCTCCAGATCACTATGTAACTATACTATTTTCGGGAAGGAAACATCATAAGCTATGGATATGAAAGAACAGCTTAAAAAGCTTACTGCTTCTTTCAAGCAATTCTGGGACGCCCAGGAAAAGAAAAGAAAAATTTTATATATCGTTATCCTTGCGGCGATAGTGCTTATTGCGGTCATTGTCGTTATAGTGCTCAACAGAAAAGATTATGTTGTGCTTTACGAGGGTCTGGAGACCACCGAGGCTTCGGAGATAGTCTCGCAGATACAGACTTTGGGCTATGAGGTAAACCTTAAATCGGACGGCACTATCACAGTCCCCAAGGGCACCGAGGATACCCTGACCATGCAGATGGCGCAGATGGGCTATCCGAAGAGCAATCTTACATATGACGTTTACACGCAGAATGTGGATATGTTCTCCACGGAATCGGAGAAGCGCGAATATGCCCGAATGGCGCTGGAAAATCGTCTGAGCGCCATAGTCAGCTCGCTGGATTGCGTTGAAAGGGCGACTGTTACCCTTTATCTCCCGGAGCAGAGCAACACGGTCATAACAACGTCGAAGAAGTATCCTACCGCGATGGTCGTGGTATATCTTGCAAAGAACGCTACGCTTTCCAACGAGCAGATAGAGGGTATCACCCATATCGTACAGATGAGCTACGGCGGACTTACGGAGGAGAATATCTCCATTACCGATCAGAACGGTATCCCCCAGATAGCGGGTGAGACCACTGTGGACGTTGTCGCGGACGTTACAAGAAAGCTGGCGTTCAAGACAAATCTTGAAAACACCATAAAGAATAAGATACTGGAGCTGCTGACGCCTATCTATTCCAATGACGGCGTATCCGTTGCGGTAAATATGGTGCTGGACTTTGACAAAAAGGTATCGGAAAACACAAACTACTCCGCCGACGGCAACGGCAACACGGGCGTGCTCCAGCACGGAGACGCTTCCAGCGCCAGCGGCGGCACCACAGCCGAGGGCGGCGTTATCGGCGTTGAGACCAACGCAGACGACACCTATCCCACAGGCGACACGAGCGGAAGCGGCGCATGGTCGGAGACCTCCGCTTCCAACACATACCTTGTTGATACATATAAAGAGCAGATAGAAAAGGCGGGCTACGAAATAGAGGGTCTGTCCGTTGCGGTAGTAATATACACCGATTACATTTCCGAGGCGCAGAAGCTTGACCTTGTAAATCTTGTAGCCAATGCAGGCGGCGTTAACCCCGAGCTGGCGCAGGACGTCGTGACCGTTACGAACTTTCCGAAATTTGACGAGTCTATCGGTCTTGAACCGGCAGAGCCCGTATATCTTTTCGGTCTTACCTTTAATCAGCTTGTTATCGTGGCGGCGATACTGCTCATACTTATCATTATTCTCATTGTGGCTCTTGTTATCGCTTCCAACAACGCCAAGGTCAAGAGGAGAAAATTCGAGGAGCAGGTGCTTCTTGCCAGCGCGGCGGAGGACGGCTCGTCGGGCGAGATCGTGGATACGTTCTCCCTCAATCTGGACGGTCAGCCCGTGGAGGTGCCCAGCCTTTCGGACGACTCCAACGAGACAAAGGAAGTCGTTATCAGAAGAGAGATCAGCGAGTTTGCCAAGAACAGCCCCGATATTGTGGCTCAGCTGCTTAAAAACTGGATGAAGGAGGACGAAGACGACTAATGCCCGATATTACAGAGCTTACTTCCATGCAGAAGGCGGCTATCATTATTACTTCCGTCGGCGCGGAGAATGCCGCATACGTTTATAAGCGGCTCAGCGACGACGACGTTGAAAGGCTGACTTACGAAATTTCCAGCCTCCCTTATCTTGATATTGAGACCGTTGACGCGGTGCTCAACGAATTTTATGAGCTTTGTCTGACGCAGAAGGTCATCACCGAGGGCGGCGTTGACTACGCAAGGTCGGTGCTGGAAAAGGCATACGGTCCCGAAATGGCTGCAAAGCTTATGGAACGCGTATCGAAATCAATGCAGACAAAGGCGTTCGAGTTTGTACGAAAGTCGGACTACAAAAATCTGCTTGCCATTATACAGAATGAAAATCCCCAGACTATCGCGCTGGTGCTGTCCTACGTCAAGTCGGAGCAGGCTTCCGCCGTTTTGCAGGAGCTGCCTAAGGAAAAGCGCGTGGAGGTCGTTGAGAGAATCGCGAAGATGGAGTCCGCGTCGCCTGAGACTATCAAGGCTATCGAAAGCACGCTGGAAAGAAAGTTCGCGGCGGTTGTCTCCATGGACCTTGCGGAGGTGGGCGGCATCAACTTCGTTGCCGACGTCCTCAACAAGGTGGACAGAGGTACGGAAAAGTACATCTTCGACGAGCTGTCTACCAAAGACCCCGCTCTGGTGGACGAGATCAAGAAGAAAATGTTCGTATTCGAGGATATCCTCGGTCTGGATTCCATGTCTATCCAGCGCTTTATCAGAGACGTGGAGACAAAGGATCTGGCAGTTGCTATCAAAGGCTCCAACGCCGAGGTCGCCGCTGTTCTCTATGCAAATATGCCTCAGAGAATGCAGGAGACTATCCAGCAGGAGATCGAATATCTCCACAACGTGCGTATGCGTGACGTCGACGAGGCTCAGCAGAGAATCGTCGGCATCATAAGACACCTTGAGGAAGAGGGAGATATCGTTATCGGCAAGGGCGGAGAGGACGAGATAATTGCATAAGGTTTACAAGCCGCAGAGCTACAGCTTCGGAGGCAGCGAGCCTGTCAAGATAGATAATACCATAATCGTTCCCTGCGACGAGGTTGAGGACACCCTCTCCGACGATGAGATACTCCGCAAAAGGCAGGAGGAAAAGGCGGCGGAGGAGCAGCGCTTCTCGCAGGCGGTCAACGCCGAGGTCACGAGGATAATCGAAGCGCGCCGCGCCGAGACCGAGCAGGAGCGCGTAAATATCCTCGAAGGCGCCAAGCAGGCGGCGTCGGCATTGGCAGACGAAGCCAAAGCCACCACCGCTTCCGTGATCGAGCGCGCCAACAGGGAATGTGCTATATTAAAGGAAAAAGCCAAGGCGGAGGGCTTCAAGGAGGGCTTTGACGAGGGCAAAAAGCAGTCCCTTGAAAAATGCTCCAAGTACATCGACGCCGCGGCAGGTCTGCTCTCCGACATTAACTCGCGGAAAGACGCATACTATATATCCAACGAAAAGGAGCTGCGGGAGACCCTGTTCCTTATGGTGGAAAAGATAACAAAGGCGGAGCTGAAAACCGACCCTGCGGTCATCGAGAGGATAATCGCGGACGCGGCAAAGGGCTTCCGCAATTCCGATTATATAAAGATATCCCTTGCGGACGGCGAGGTCTCCCGAAAGATAAAGACCGACGACCGCTTTATAAGGGAATTGATACCCTACATCAAGGACATTGACATTGAGATACTCCCCGACGCGGAGGAGGGCACCATTATCCTGGATGACAACGACGAGATAGTGGACGCTTCCGTCCCCACCCAGCTGGATTTCCTCAAGGAGATACTGAAAAATACGCGGGGAGAGCAGTAATATACAGATAGTACAATATATTTGATATATACAAAAAGTAAACACGGAGAGCCTATGGATTTTGCAGAGATACGCCGAAAGGTCACAGACGCCGACCTTTACAGGCGGCAGGGAAAAATTGAAAAAATTATCGGTATGACCGTTGAGGCGACCGGCCCTGAATGTAATATCGGCGATGTATGCCGCATTTTCCGCAAAGGCTCCGAGGAGTTTATCTATGGCGAGGTTGTAGGCTTTAACGAGGGCAAGATAATGCTCATGCCCTACACCGACATCGAGGGCATAGGCCCCGGCTCCATTGTTGACAACACGGGCAGACAGCTTGAAGTAAACGTTGGCAGCGGACTTATCGGGCGCATAATCAACGCTATCGGTCAGCCGCTGGACGGCAAGGGTCCTGTGGAGACCACGGACAAATACTCCATTGTGGGCGAGCCTGTCAATCCGCTGACCAGACCCCGTATCGAGGACATCATACCATTCGGCGTAAAGGCGATAGACGGTCTGCTGACCATCGGCAGGGGACAGCGTATGGGCATTTTCGCTGGCTCGGGCGTTGGTAAATCCACCCTGCTTGGCATGATAGCCCGAGAGGTACAGGCGGACATCAACGTGATCGCTCTTGTGGGTGAGCGTGGACGAGAGGTACTGGAGTTTATCGAGCGCGACCTTGGTGAAAAGGGCATGGCGCGTTCGGTGCTGGTAGTCGCAACGTCCGACCAGCCTGCCATGATGAGAAACAAGTGCCCCATGACCGCAACGGCAATTGCGGAGTATTTCAAAGACCAAGGCAAAAACGTACTGCTGATGATGGACTCCCTTACGCGATACGCCATGGCGCAGCGTGAGATAGGTCTGGCGGTAGGTGAAGCGCCTATCGCGAGAGGCTACACGCCGTCCATATACACGGCTATGCCGAAGCTGCTGGAGCGTGCGGGAAACTTCGAACAGGGCTCTATCACAGGCATTTACACCGTGCTCGTTGAGGGCGATGACACCAACGAGCCTATTTCCGATACCGTCCGCGGTATCATTGACGGACATATCATTCTTTCGCGAAAGGTCGCCGCAAAGCACCATTATCCCGCTATCGAGATACAGGAATCCGTATCCCGACTTATGGCGGAGATAGCCGACAAGGAGCATAAAGCGGCGGCGGCTAAGCTGAGAAATCTTCTCTCGGTATATAATGCAAACTACGACCTTGTTTCCATCGGCGCATACAAAAAGGGCTCCAACCCCGCGCTGGACGAGGCTTTGAAGAAAATAGACAAGATAAACGCGTTTCTGCAGCAGGAGACCGACGAGGCGTTCACCTTTGAGGAGACCGTACAGATGCTGAAAGACGCAGTGAAGTAATCGGGAGGTCTTTGTGTGAAGCGTTTTGAATTTTCCCTTAACAAGTTAAAGGGATACAAAGAGCAGGTGCTGGAGGTAGAAAAAAACAGCCTTGCGCAGCTTCGCAGCAGACAGCAGCAGATGATGGACGAGCAGAATGAGCTTCGGGAAAAGCTGAAAAGATCCAACGAGGAGTTCTGTGAGAAGTCGGGCAAGGGCATGACGGTTTTGCAGATAACAATGTTCAAGGGATATCATCAGTCCCTTTCACAGCAGATAGAGGAGCTTGAAAAGTCTATCGAGCAGATGGAGGTCAAGGTCCGCAAGCAGCTTAATGTTGTGGTCGCCGCAACTCAGGAGGTATCCTCTCTTGAAAAGCTGGAGGAAAAGCAGCTGGAGGAATACAAATTCATGGCTGCCAAGGAGGAGGAGCGGTTCATTTCGGAGTACGTTATGAACAGCACCTATAAATAAGGGAATACCCTTTAAAAAGGTTTTCCATATATACTATATAATGAAAGGAGGGTAAAGAAAATGGACACAAGCGCATTAAGTATGCTGAATGTCGCTCTTGGTACGGCAGGCATAAGCAGCGGCGGCATGGCTGTTTCGGACAGCGGTATAAGCTTCGGCGACGTTTTATCTCAGACGGTGAACGCGGCTGTAGAGACTGCTTCTGCCGAAACGGATATTGCCGATACGGCGGAGGACGCCGAAAAGGTCACCTTTGCGCAGCTTACAAGCGAGCTTAAAGAGGAGATCGCGGAGGCGGGCGAGGACGTTATCAGGGCGGCTGTGGAAATGCTCAAGACCGTGGGAAAAGTCGTAGAGCTGCTCATGGGTACGTCAAAAAGCGGCGATACCGACGAGGACGAGACCGACGGCGATGTGACCTCCGTTTTCGGTATGCTGTTAAGCATTATGCCGCAAAAGGGAGAGGAGCTCACCGCAGAGGAGCAGGCTGCCGATATCATTGATAAGATAGCCGACGCCATCGAAGCGGGCACGGAAGAAGAACTGCCGCCTTTGGAAATTGTGAAAAAGGTGGTCAAGACCATATCTCCCGAGGACAGCGACGACGAGGATCTTGAAGCGTTTGCCAACGCTCTGCTGGATATTTTAAGCAGCATCACAGGCATTGACCGCGGCGATACCTTTGAATTTCCCGAGACGGAAGTCACCGAATTTTCGGTTGAAAAGCTGGGCGGTATATTAAAGGAGACGGTTTCCGACAAGACACCCGAGGATATTGCCAAGGCTGTGGAGGATATAATAAAGGCTCCCGAGCAGCAGGATAAAAACGTTGTGAAATTCGCGGACTTTTTATCCCGTCCCGAGACAGGCAGAAGCATGGCGGACAGCAGACCTGTTCTGAAGATAATGGACGCGGCTGTACAGCTTAACGTTATCCGCGGCGGAGAGCATAACGCGGAGAGAATTGCGGCTGATATCGCTCCGGAAAGCACAGAGACCGATGTTTACAGCGAGCTTTGGACATATGCTTCAAGGCAGCTGACGGAAAAGCTTGTTGAGGAAATAAGCTCACCCATCCAGGACGGCGTTAAGGAGCGGACGGTGGTGCTCAAGCCCGAAAGTCTTGGCGAGATCGCAGTTAAGCTTTCACAGGACAGCGACGGCAGGATATCCGTTATTATGGCGGCTTCAAATCCAGAGATAGGCAGGGCTATCACCGAGAACGCGTACGCTCTTACGGAGAGCCTGAACAAGCAGAACGTCACGGTGGACAGCGTTAACGTTATCAATCCCAGCGAGGCGGCTGATTTTATGGGTCTGGATTTCACAAACCGCAGCTTTGACCGCAGAAACGGTGAACAGGGCGGCGGAAACCGCGGCTCGGCAAGAAATTCTTCCGCTATTGAGGAGATCGGCGCGGCAGACGATATCAGGGCGCACAGATTATTAAAGGAGGCTAAATTATGGGCGACAGCATAAACAACCTTACCCTTGACACGGTGACGGGAGCGTATTCAAAATACAGCAACTCCACTACCGATCTTAACGGGGACGAGGCTGCTTCGAGCTATCTTGATTTTGACAGCTACCTCCAGCTTTTGGTCGCTCAGATGTCAAATCAGGATTTCAACAACCCCATGAGTGACAGTGAGATGCTTCAGCAGATGGCCTCCTACTCCATGTTGGAGGGCATCAAGAACATGACAAACCAAGCCAACATTACCTACGCAACTTCCCTTGTGGGCAAGGCTGTTACGGTAAACGACGGCTACGAATACGATACGGGAGTTGTATCCTCGGTAGTTATAGAGGACAACAAGCCCATGCTTATCGTAAACGGCAACAGATATGAATACTCCAAGGTATCCGATATTATTTCGGACGACATATTCTCAAAGATGGAATCCCTTATCGGCGCAACAATGGAGGCAAAGACCACAGGTGCCGACGGCAGCGATATCATCGAGACGGGCAAGGTAACAAACATACTTATCCTTAACGGCGAAGGCTTCGTTATATTTGAGGACAGCAGCATACACTCCCTCAGCGAGGTCACTATTAAAATTAATGACGGCTCTTCCGAGGATAACGAGGAAAACGGCGATGAGACCGAAAATGATACTGCCGATGAAAGCATTACTGCGGTGGAGAATTACACCGAGCAGGTCGCAACTCCCAATTATGCGGCTCAGTCGGCGGCTCTTTACGACGAGCTTATGAGCACCATTGATTCCATCAGCGGCAGAAAGACCGAAACGACTGTTGAGTCGGTCAGCGATATCATTCCCGACATCACAGGCTATGAAACGGTCACGGTGAAGTATCTTGACGTTCCCGATTATGCGGCTGCGGTTTTCGCAGAGCAGGACGAGCTGCTTTCAACCCTCAGCATTGAGCCGGACGGAAGCATCGGTTCCTCACGTTCGTCGGTTTCGGACAATACCCCTCTCAGAGCGGGCAATTATGATGTAAAGCTTACCTTGGAAAATGCCGATTACATCGCTTCAACAACAAGGGACGGCAATATCTCCGGTATCCTGACCAACAATCAGGTAAAGGCTATTCTGGCAGACGATACATACAAGACAAGATACAGCTCAAGATACGGTCTTGAGGTACAGTCGGACACACTTCCCGGCATTTCCATTTCGGACTGCGAGCCCCACAGGCTTTATGCGGACGAATATCCCGAAGAAGCGGCTCTTGCCGATTCGCTGGGCACAAGAATGTATGACATAAGATTTATCAACAATACCGCCATTACTTCAAGAATAGATACCTCCGAGGTCATTGGCAGGACCATAAACGGCGAGGCTGTTACCGAGATAGGCTACAGCGGCGTGGGACGTCTGGGCGAGGTAGTTACCTTTGAGGACGGCACACAGCGCGTGGAGATAATCCTTGACAACGGCAATTCCTGCTGGTACCGCACTTCGGGAGATTACACCCTTGACGAGATATGCAATCCCAATGCGGCTCCCGGCTCTCTGAAGGATCTTACCCCGTTTGAAACGGTCATCAGGTATCATTCTCAGCAGCACAGCGCTTCGGATGTAGCTTCAATGGCTTCATTCAAGAGGCAGCTTGTCTCATACGGTATAAATGTTGTGGAGGTATGAAATTTATAAGGACAGGTGATGCAGATGTTGATCAATGAATACCTGCAAATGCGTAATCTGTCGGTCACAACGGGAACGACAGCCGTTTATCCCAAACAGGATACGGATAAAGCCCCGAGTCCCGAAAACAGCGGCTTTGCTAAGGAGCTCCGCTCTCAGCTTGCCGAAAACAGGATCGCCGAAGGATCGGGCGTCAGCTTTTCACGGCACGCACTTGAAAGAATATCGGAACGGAATATAGACCTGGATTCCGATAATACTCTCGAAAGACTCAACAAGGCTGTTGAGCTTGCAGACGAAAAGGGCTGCAGCGACGCGCTTGTTATGATCGATTCTACGGCGTTTATCGTCAGCGTAAAGAACAATAAGGTCATTACCACTCTTACGGCGGACGATATGCAGGGAAGCATTTTTACAAATATTGATTCCACTGTTATAATGTAAAGCGCATAAAAACATGATCGGACCTTTACGGAGATCACTCCGTCCCGAACGACAGACGGACGGAAACGCGCTTCCTTAACAGTATTATTAAGGAGTGTTTTACTTACTATGATCAGATCACTTTATTCGGGCGTTGCGGGTCTTACAACGCACCAGACCAGAATGGACGTTATAGGCAACAACATCGCCAACGTTAACACATACGGCTTTAAATCATCAAGAACTACTTTCAGCGATATTTATTATCAGTCCATGAGGACGGAGACAGCCGGTACGGCTACTTTCGCCGGAAATAACGCTTCGGCGGTAGGTTACGGTAATCAGGTAGCCTCCATCGACAGAGATATGTCTCAGTCTTCTTTCCAGTCCACCAACAGAACGCTGGATATCGCTCTCAGCGGCGACGGCTTCTTTGCTACGGCTAACTTCTCCACCAATCCCGACGGCTCTCTCCCTGCCGACACCACCAGCCCCGACTCCATTACATACACAAGAATGGGCAACTTTGGTCTGGACAGCGTCGGAAATCTGGTTACAACTACCAACCGCTTTGTTTTGGGTTCCTGCAATTCCATTGACGGTCTGATCAAGGTGGGCGACGCCAGCGCAAAGGCTTTGCAGATGGTCGAGCTGGGCGATAACAACGGCGACGGAAAGGTTACTTCAGGAGACTATACCTACGGCAACACCATCAATGTAAACGAGCTTATCCAGAGGGCTTACAATATTTTCAGCGACCCCGAAAACGGCGTGCTTTACACATATCAGACCTACGAGGTAGACGATGATGGCAATCTCACAGCGGAGGATCCCGTGCTCTGCAACCTTAAGGGCGAGCCTATCCGCGATGACAGCGGAGAGCCTATCGAATACGAGCCCAGCGCCGCCGGCGCTCCTGCCGATGTGCCCGAGGGAGCTGTCATCGGCGAGTTCACATATTCCGACCTTGCCGCTTTCGATATCGGTGCCGACGGCGTTATCACCGTTACATACAACAACCAGCTCAAGGCTATCGCACGTATCGAGGTAACCGTTTTCGACAACCCCGAGGGTCTTGTTGAGGCGGGAGAAACATCGTTCTCCGAGTCTGCGGCTTCCGGCGCAGGCAAGGTAAGAAAGCCCGGAGACCAGGGCGCTGCCACTACAATTTCCAAGAGACTGGAAATGTCCAACGTAAACCTTGCCAATGAATTTTCCGACATGATCGTTACACAGAGAGGCTTCCAGGCAAACGCAAGAATCATTACCACCTCCGATTCCATGCTGGAGGAGCTTGTAAACCTTAAGAGATAATTTTATCCCGCTGTATTGCGCCGCTTCTTAAATGGGGCGGCGCGGACGGCGGCATATACAAAAGGAGTATATTATGATCGTTCTTACAAGATTTAACGGCACAGAGCTTATGCTCAACGAAAATTTCATTGAGACAGCCGAGGAGACTCCCGATACCGTGGTAACCATGCAGAACGGTCACAGGTATCTTGTCAAGGAGAGCGTGGAGGAAATAATCGGCAAGTCCGCCGCTTTCCGCAGGCTGTGCGCAGCCGAGACGGGCAATATACCGGAAAATATTACAGAGTAACATATACAGCAGCTTTTTATACAGTATGCTGTCCTCCGGCTCTATGGGCATACGGTGGGGCGGGAGGATAGCATAAAAACATCACCGATTGACTCGTTGATGTAAATGATTTTACAACCGGAGGAATTTTCTTATGAACATTTCAGGATTGATCGGTCTTATTCTTGCCTTTGCGCTTATTGTTTACGGTATCATGAGCGGCGGTCAGATATCAAACTTTATTGATCCGGCGTCCGTTTTTATCGTTTTGGGCGGTACTATCGGCGCTGTTATATTCAACTTTCCGCTGTCGGTGCTGAAAACGGTGCCAAAGATGCTCAAGATAGCATTTATGCCTAAAAAGTACGACCCCGAAAAATATATCACGGAAATGGTGGATCACTGCAAGACAGCCCGTATGAACGGTATCCTCGCTCTGGAAGAGAGCGCCAACGCCTGCACCGACCCGTTCATGAAGTCGGCGCTTATGCTTATCGTTGACGCAAACGACTCGGAAAAGGTTAAGTCCATGCTGGACGATTCCATCGATTTTATGTGCGAGAGACATGAAAGCAACTTTGCGCTGTGGTCAAAGGGCGCAGGCATCGCGCCTGCAATGGGTATGGTCGGTACGCTGGTAGGTCTGGTAAATATGCTGGCGACTCTGGACCCTACAAACTCAGACTCGGCGGCAAGCTTGGGCATGAGTATGTCCACCGCCCTTATCACGACGTTCTACGGCTGTATTCTGGCGCACCTTATCTTTACGCCTATCGGCAACCTTTGTAAATATAACCATAATCAGGAAATGCTCTGTCTCCAGATAATCGAGGAGGGCACGCTGGCTATCGCTTCGGGCGCAAATCCCCGTTACGTCGAGGAAAAGCTCCGCATGATGCTCCCCGCTACCGCCAAGAGCAAGAAAAAGGGCGGCGGCTCTGCCGAGGAATAGTTTATATTCAAAATATGTTTGTTGCATATTGCAATAATTGTTAATATGATTCTTATTTCTTTGGTAATATTCAATAATTTTTCTTCAATTTTTATTGCTTTTCGGCAGAAATTTTATAAAACTATGGAAAGTAAGATAAAAATATGTTATAATGTTTAGACAGGATTTTATGAACAGATCAGTTTGGTCTTTGTGAGGTGATCACTGTGGCAAGAAAACGCGGAGGCTCCGACGAAGAGGGCGGCGCTAACTGGATGGATACTTACGGCGATATGATAACGCTGGTACTGACCTTCTTCGTATTGCTGTACTCAATGTCGTCCATGGACTCTTCAAAGTGGCAGTATATCGCTGAGGCATTTTCAAAGGGCAAGATATCCGAGACTAAGGTGCAGGTAGTGGGCGAGCCCGATCCGACTAACGACCCCACGGCAGTTTATGACGACAGCGTTCCCGAGGTTCCCGAGGAAACCGCTCAGATAGTGGATTTTGAGGACTTCTTCATGTATCTTAAAGAGGTCGTTGCCACCAATAACCTGGAGGAAAGCGTCAGCGTAGAGCTTTCCGATACGGGCGTTTATATGAAATTCCGCGATAATGTTTTCTTCGCAGGCGACAGCGACGTGCTGCTGGACGAGGGAAAATACATACTTGATATCATTTCCGACGGCATCAGAGCCGTCAACGAGAGAGTTCTCGCTATAAAGGTAAGCGGTTTTACCGCCGCCAGCGCCTCCTCCGAAGTGAACGAATGGGATCTTTCGTCGGGACGCGCCAACGCGGTCATAAACTATATGATAGGGCTGGACGCCTGTGAGTCGGATAAGTTCTCCTCCGCAGGCTACGGCAAAAACAGACCTATCGAAAGCAACGATACCGAGGAGGGACGCCGTCAGAACAGGCGTGTTGAGATCGTATTTATACGAAACGATGTGGACTTTACCGACTCGGATGTTATCCGGGAGCTTATGGAGCTGGAATTTGGCAAGAATTTCGTTACATATACCGACGCGGAGGGTCACGGCGATATTTCTGCCGACGGCGCTTCGGTGGAGACTGCCGCGGAGGCGGCTTCGGACGATAACAGAAACGATCCCGACAGGATCTACGTTTCCAAGGATGACGCTATTGCGGATATGCACAGAGACAGCGGAGCCGCCGAATAGCACCGCTGTTTGAAAGGAATGGTTTATATATATGGCTGACGTTTTGTCGCAAAGCCAGATCGACGCGCTGCTGAACAGCTTTTCCACAGAGGGCGCTAAGGCATTGGACGAGATCGAGGAGCAGGCCAGCGAAAAAAAGATCAAGAATTATGACTTTAAGATGCCTAAAAAATTCACCAAGGAACAGCTTAAAGTTATCGACGGTATTTTTGAAAACTATTCGCGTGTGCTTTCTTCCTATCTTACCGGTCTTATGCGCGTTTACTGCAAGGTTGAGGTGCTTCAGATAGAAGAACAGCTTTATTACGAGTTCAATAATGCGCTGCCCGATTATGTTATGATGGCTATGATAAACATGGGCATTACCGATGACGATGTGCTTGAAACAAACTGCATAATGCAGCTGTCAAACCCCATTACGGGAGCTATGATGGACCGCCTTATGGGCGGCGAGGGCAATTACATAGAGATGAACAGGGATTTTACCGAGATAGAGGTAGGTCTTATGTCAAATGTGCTGAGCAAAATGGCGGGTCTGCTGAAAGAGCCGTGGGGTAGCTACATTGAGACTAATCCCGTGCTTACCACTATCGAGACAAACTCCCGCGTTATGCAGTCTATTTCACCCGACGACGTTGTTATTCTGGTCATGCTTGAAATGGAGATAAAGGACGTTAAAAACACGGTCTCGTTCTGTATACCGGCGCTTAATCTGGAATCTATGATGGCAAAGTTCGGCGACAGATGGTCAAGAAGCACCAAAAAGCTTGACCCCAAGCGCGAAAAGGAGCGCAGGCTGTCCCTTATGGACGCTATCAAGGAATCCGAGCTGAGGATAGATACCGTGCTGTGCGAAACGGAGCTGGATCTGTACGATGTGCTCACCCTCCAGCCCGGCGACGTTATCCCGCTCAATATGCCTATTGACAGCAACGTCACCGTTAAAATAGGCGATAACGTCTGGTTCGACGGAAAGCTCGGCATAAGCAACAGCAAAAAAGCCGTTAAAATTGATAATATATATAAAGAATTGAGGTAGCAGTACTAATGAGCGATGAAAAATATATTGACGGCTTCGGCGAAGTCGAGATGGACGCCATCGGTGAGATAATGAACATCACCATGGGCTCCGCCGCCACAGCCGTTTCCAATATGCTTTCTGCCAAGGTATGGATCACGACGCCTATGGTCTCCATCGTCAAGGCAAAGGATCTTTCCTTCCCCGAGCTTGAGCCTTCCATTATGGTAAGGATCAAGTACATACAGGGCGTTCAGGGTCAGAATGTGCTTGTTCTCAAGCAGAACGACGTTCAGCTTATTCTCGACCAGCTGATGGGACTTCCTTTGGAGGTCACGGACGATTTCCAGTTCGATGAAATGAATATCTCGGCGGTATGCGAGGTCATGAACCAGATGATGGGCTCGTCGGCTACGGCGCTTTCGGAGATCATAGATACCACCGTTGATATCTCCACTCCCGAGGCTATCGTACAAGGCGACCAGTATCAGAACGCCGCAAGCCTTTACGAGGCGGAAGCGGAAGAAAATGTTGTAAGCGTAAAATTTAACCTCACCATTGACGGTGTTATCAATTCCGAGTTTATATCGGTGCTCACCATTAATCTTGCCAAGGAGATGGCGGAGAAAATGATGGCGGGATATTCCGCGGCGGCAGATGAAGCCGCAGCAGCGTCCGCACCGGCTCCCGAGCCTGAGCCCGAGCCTGCACCAAGCACCGCTTCATCGGGCGGCGGCACACTTACTCAGGAGGAGATAGAAGCGCTGCTCAACGGCGGAAATATCGGAGCTGCTCCCGAGCCTGCTCCGAGCCCCGCGCCAAGTCCTGCGCCGCAGAATATGCAGTCCAACACGGCGGTGCCGAACATGGGTATGCAGCCGCAGACCGCAGGATACCCCAATCAGAATACGGGTATGCCAAATCAGAACATGGGTATGCCGAACATGGGTATGACGGGGGCAATGCCGCAGTACGGCTACGACCCCAACATGATGCAGAATCCCTACGGAATGTATCCGCAGCAGGGTATGCCCCAGCAGATGTATCAGCAGCCCTACGGCGGTTATCCGCAGCAGCCTGCTATGAATATACAGCCTGTTCAGCTGCAGAATTTCGCTTCATATCAGAACAGCTCCCTCTCTCAGGAGCAGAATGATAACCTTAAGCTGCTCATGGGCGTTCCGCTGAACGTTTCCGTCGAGATAGGCTCTACTACCAAAAAGGTCAAGGAGATACTGGAATTTACACAAGGTACCATTATAGAGCTGGAAAGACAGGCAGGCGCGCCTGTTGACATTATCGTAAACGGTAATCTGATCGCCAAGGGCGACGTTGTTGTTATTGATGACAACTTTGCCGTCAGAGTAACCGAAATAATAAAATCGAAATTTTTAGATAATTTAGGTAAGGAGTAAGTTGTTATGGATAAGAAGATTTTACTTGTTGACGACGCCGCTTTTATGAGAATGATGATCAAGGACGCCCTCACAAAGAATGGCTACACCAATATCATTGAGGCTGCCGACGGCGAGATCGCCTGCAACACCTATGCTTCCGAGAAGCCCGACCTTGTTATCATGGACATCACTATGCCCAACAAGACAGGCATCGAGGCTCTGCGTGACATCAAGAAGAGCGATCCAGGCGCCAAGGTGGTAATGTGCTCCGCTATGGGTCAGGAATCCATGGTAGTTGAGGCTATCAAGCTGGGCGCGCTGGACTTTATCGTTAAGCCTTTCAAGCCCGACAGAATTCTCCAGACAGTACAGAAGGTTCTGGGCTAAATGGGAATATCCGATTTTTTCACCGTCATCTGTGCGCTGCTGGGCGTTATCGGGCTGCTGTTTCTGACGTATTATGCGGTAAAGTGGCTCAATAAAAAGTACCGCGGCGTGGGCTTCGGCGGAGGAAAAAACAAGATACAGATAATCGAGTGTATGGGTATCGCTCAGGATAAGCAGCTGCTTGCCGTCAAGGCGGGCAAAAAGGCTATGCTGCTGGGCGTTGCGCCTAATTCCGTCACAAAGCTGTGCGATCTGGACGAGGAAGATGTTGCACTTATGGAGCAGCAGGATGAGACGTCCGAGGGTAGCTTTGCGGAAAGTCTGAAAAAGGCGTTTTCGGGCAATAAGGCGTCGAAACAGGAGGTAAGCTGCGGTAAAGATGATGGATCAGATATTTAGACGCTTCAAGGGCGTTTTCCGCAGATTTTCCTGCGCTGCCGCCGCGTTATGCGTTACTGCGGCTATGGGCGCAGGCGGCTTTACCGTTTTTGCCGAGGACGGCTTTCCCGATGTGACGACCATACCCAACGTTGAGACAAGTGTACCCCAGACCACGCAGGCGCTTCAGGATCCCGACGAACAGCTGACTCAGTCGCTGGAGAGCGACCTCCCCTACGATGAGCCCGTTACCGATGACGACGAAACGCAGGGTCTGCTGGACGCGCTGAATATCAACGGCAGCACCAATACTCTCGACCTTATCATACTTATAACTATATTATCCCTTGCGCCGTCCATACTGGTGATGATGACCTGCTTTACGCGAATCATCATCTCATTCTCCCTGCTGAGAAACGCTATGGGCGTGCAGCAGACGCCGCCTAATCAGGTCATGATCGGTCTGGCGCTGTTCCTTACGCTTTTTATAATGTCACCCGTTATTTCCGAGATGAACGAGGTCGCTTACAAGCCCTACAAGGAGGGCGAATATACCTCCGTAGAGGCGATACAGGCGGCTTCCGTCCCGCTGAAAAAATGGATGCTTAAAAATACAGGCAATGACGAAATGGACTTCTTCCTTGAGCTTTCCCATTCCGAGGTATCGGCGGAGACAGAGGAGGAATTTATCGAAAATGTAAGCTTTACCACAGTTGTCCCCGCTTTTATCCTCAGCGAGATAAAGACGGGCTTCGAGATAGGCTTCCTGCTTTACATACCGTTCCTTATCGTGGATATTATCGTTTCGACGGTGCTTATGTCAATGGGTATGATGATGCTGCCGCCGACTACGATATCGATCCCGTTCAAGATACTGCTGTTTATCCTTGCTGACGGCTGGACGCTGCTTATCGGCTCTCTTGCCGAAGGCTTTTATGTATAGTGAAAAGGGAGCGATATTATGACACAGGATCAGGTTATTGAAATTTTCCGTCAGTCGCTGATGCTTGCCATAAAGCTGGGCGGTCCGCTGCTGCTCATCAGTATGGCGGTGGGTCTGGTAATATCCATACTTCAAGCGGCGACTCAGATACACGAGCAGACGCTCACCTTTGTCCCCAAGGCGCTGACCATTGCGGTGCTTCTGCTTCTTATGGCGCCTATGATGATGTCTACAATGAACGACTTCGTACTTAACATTTTTGATGTGATCAGACAGGTCAGTCAGCATACTGTTTCGGGTTGATGGAGATTTTATATGGATTTCTTCAACTTGCTTTTTGATAATTTTGAGACAAATCTTCTTGTTTTCAGCCGCGTGCTGGGTATATTCATGTTTAATCCCGTTCTTTCGCGAAGAAATATACCCACCATTGCAAAGATCGGCTGCTGCTTGTGCATAACGGCTATCGTGGTCATGACGGTGCCCTTTGAGCCTGTGGACAGCGGAGTGCAGGCGGGCGTTTACCTGCTTATGATACTCCGCGAGGGCTTTATCGGCGCGGTCATCGGCTTTATAACGGATATGTTCTTCTACAGCGTGCAGATGGGCGGCGAAATAATGGATATGCAGGCGGGCTTGGGCATGGCTAAGGTCTTTGACCCCGAAACCAAGGTGCAGATGTCTGTCATGGGCTCCTTTATCAGCTTTATGATGTATCTGTTCTTCTTTGTTACCAACGCTCACCTTACATATATAAAGCTTTTTATCCTTTCCTTTGAGGCGATACCTTTGGGGGAGGGAGGCATAAACGGTCAGCTGGGCATGATAATCGTTGAATATTTTGCCGTGGTGCTGACTTTGGTTATGAAGCTCGCCATGCCTGTTGTGGTAGCGGAAATGATACTGCAGTTCTGCGTGGGCGTGCTGATGAAATCTGTGCCCCAGATACAGATAATGGTAGTCAATATCCAGCTGAAGGTTGGCTTCGGCTTCCTGATACTGTATCTTGTGGCTATTCCGATGGCGCATTTTATCGACAAATTTATGGCGACATGGCTCGAAACTGTTGAGGGAGTTATTCCCCTGATACCTGCATAGCTCAACGGGGAGTGATTTTCAATGGCTGAAAGCGCAGGCGAGAAAACCGAAAAAGCCACCGCGCATAAACGAAAAGAGGAGCGTAAGCATGGTCACGTCATGCAGAGCAAGGACGTTGTTACCACTGTATTTATCCTTATTGTTTTCGGGCTGCTCCGCATCTGGGCGAAGATAATCCTTGTTCAGGGCGAGGATATACTCTCCTACTGGATAGGCATATGCGGCGGAGGTATGGGCGGCAACGGCGAGACTATCGACGGTATGCAGACCTATGCCAGGATAGTGCTGGAATGCGGAAAAACTGTGGTGATAACGGTGCTGCCGCTTCTTTTGGTATCCATTCTTGTGACGGTCATCGGAACGGGAGCGCAGACAAAATTCCTGTTCTCCAAGGAATCGCTGAAATTCAAGCTGAGCAAGCTAAATCCCATAAACGGCTTTAAAAGAATGTTCTCCCTCAACTCCCTGTTCGAGATAGTGAAATCCATCATTAAGCTTATCCTTCTGGTGGTGGTGGTTTACGGGGAGATCGTCAAGAGGATCCACGATTTCGCCAAGCTTTTCGATATGGAGATACTTCAAGGCGTTGTATACATGGCGGACGCGGTCTTTTCCATTGTGATGAAGCTCTCGCTGGTATTCGTCGCAATTGCGGCGGTGGATTATCTTTATCAGTATTTTAAATATGAAAAGGACATCAAAATGACCAAGCAGGAGGTCAAGGAAGAGTTCAAAATGCTGGAAGGCGACCCGAAGATAAAGGGACGCAGACGTCAGAAGCAGTACGAAATGGCAATGAGCAGAATGATGCAGGCCGTTCCCGAGGCTGACGTTATCATAAGAAACCCTACCCATATTGCGGTGGCGGTGAAATACGATGAATTTAAAAATAACGCTCCTGTTGTTGTTGCCAAGGGCGCGGACAACATGGCGATGAAGATAATTAAGGTGGCGGAGGAGAACAATGTTACCATGGTGGAAAACAAGCCTCTTGCCAGAAGTCTTTACGACGCAGTAGAGATAGACAGGGAGATACCTCCCGAATTTTACCATGCCGTTGCGGAGGTACTTGCTTTCGTGTACGGATTGCAGGGCAAAAAGCCCGGCGAAAAGAAAAATTATTACTGATGGCGGTCAACGCATTTATTATATATGAAAGGCAGTGTATTACAAGCGTATGAAAAAATATCTTGATAACGTTGTTACGCTATTTGTAATACTTGCAATATTCCTTATCATTATTCCGCTGCCCTCATGGCTGCTGGATATGATGTTCGTTATTAATATCGCTTTATCCCTTGTCATACTTCTGATGACAATGTACATAAAGGAGCCGTTGGAATTTTCTATTTTCCCGTCCCTGCTCCTCGTTACCACCCTATTCAGACTGGGTCTGAACATATCCTCCACAAAGCTTATCCTTGCAAACAAGGGCGACGCGGGACACATAGTCTCGGCGTTCGGACAATTTGTAATGCGCGGCAACGCGATCATCGGATTTATCGTATTTATACTGATAACCGTTGTACAGATGCTGGTAGTTACAAAGGGCGCCGAGCGAGTTGCCGAGGTAACGGCAAGATTTACGCTGGACGCTATGCCGGGTAAGCAGATGTCCATCGACGCCGACCTTAACTCCGGCGTTATCACCGACGAGGAAGCCAAGCTGCGCCGTGCCAAGATACAGCGTGAGTCCGACTTCTTCGGAGCCATGGACGGTGCTTCCAAGTTCGTTAAGGGCGACGCGACTTTCTCCATTATCGCCGCCGTTGTAAACCTTGTGGGCGGTATCGTTATGGGTCTGGTGTTTGAGGAAATGGATTTTTCCACCGTTCTTTCCACCTACACTCTTGCCACCGTCGGCGACGGTCTCTGCTCGCAGGTGCCTGCGCTGCTTATCTCCACGGCGATGGGTATGATAGTTACCCGTTCCGCTTCCGAAAGCAGCCTTAATGTGGATATCAAAAATCAGTTCACGTCTCAGCCGAGGGTACTTATGATCGCCGGTATCGTCATGATAGTAATGATGCTTATACCGGGCTTCCCGAAGGTACAGCTGGTCATACTGGGCTCGGGGCTTATTGTGCTGGGATTAATACTGACGCGGAACAACTCGCAGCTGGCTATGGCGGCAAACACCACCGCTCAGGAGATGGAGGAGAACAGGGAAGCGCTCTCCGAAATGGAGTATTACAAGGATATTGACAATGTTTACAAGCTGCTTGAAGTTGAGCCTATCGAAATGGAGTTCGGCTACAGCCTTATACCGCTGGCGGACGAGTCCGCAGGCGGCACCCTTATCGAGCGTGTTGTTATCTTCCGAAAGCAGTTTGCAATAGATATGGGTATGGTGTTCCCCTCGGTAAGAATGAGGGATAATCAGCACATCAACCCTAACCAGTATGTTATAAAGATAAAGGGCGAGATCGTTGCGCAGGCGGAGGTACTGATGGATCATTACCTTGCGCTGGACAGCGGCAGCGTCACCCATGAGGTGGACGGTATTGACACCATTGAGCCTGCTTTCAATATCCCCGCAAAGTGGATACCCGAGCAGGATAAGCTCCGTGCGGAAGTGGCGGGCTACACCCTTATCGACCCCACCTCGGTCATTATCACACATCTTTCCGAGATAATCAAGTCCCACGCGCATGAGCTGCTCTCCCGTCAGGACGTCAAGACCATGCTTGACAAGCTGAAGCAGACCAATCCCTCGGTGGTGGAGGACATTGTGCCCTCCATTGTTACGCCCGCATATTTGCAGAAAGTGCTGGCGATGCTGCTTAAAGAGGGCGTGCCTATCAGGGACTTGCAGACTATACTTGAAACTATCGCAGACAATCAGCACGCCATGAAGGACGTTGACATTACTACGGAATACGTCCGTCAGGCGCTGAAACGTACCATAACGAGGCGTTATGCCGACGGCGGTCAGATACGAGTCCTCACTTTGGACACGGAGACGGAAAACAAGATAGTGGCTTCGGTGAAAAAATCCGAGCAGGGCTCCTATCTTGCAATGGAGCCTCAGACTATCCAGCTGCTTATTGCGGCGCTCAACGAGCAGATAGACAGGGTAAAGGACGTTATCCCCACGCCTATCGTGCTTACGTCACCAATCGTGCGTATTTATTTCAAAAAGCTGGTCGACCAGTTTATACCCAATGTTACCGTGCTTTCTTTCAGCGAGATAGACAATTCCGTGCAGATACAGGCTGTTGGCAATATCTCTATTGCGTAATAATATTATCGTAAAGGAGTGGTAAAATGCCTGAAATGAGTTCTGCGGAAAAGGCGGAGCTTCTGCGTTTATACAAGGAAACAGGCGACAAAACGCTCCGCAACAAGGTCGTAATGGAATACATGAACATCGTGCGCTATGCGGCGCTTTCGACCCGTAATATGTATGCAAAATATGCGGACAGCGAGGATATCATAAACGAGGCGACTATCGCTCTTATGTCGGCGGTGGAAAGCTTCGATCTCAGCAAGAACGTCAAGTTTGAGACATACGCCTCCATTAAGGTGAGAGGCGCGGTCATAGATTACATCAGGCGGCAGGATATTGTGCCGCGTAATGTGCGCAGGTTCGCTCACGATTACGACGCGGCTTACGCCGAGCTTTACGCCAAGCTGGACAGAGAGCCTACCGACGACGAGATGGCGGAGCATATGCAGCTGCCCAAAAATAAGTTTGAAAGCTGCGTTGCCAAGGCTGCTACCGCTCAGACCCTCTCCTTTGAGGAGCTGGTGGTCAACAACAATTTCGATATCCCCGACGAGGTCTCGGAGGACGGCGTCTGGTCGGCGGAGGCTTCGCTTTACAGAGAGGAAAAGCTGAAATATCTTGCGCAGGCTATCGCTTCTCTCAAAGAGCGCGAGCGGCTTGTTATCACGTTATACTACTATGAAAAGCTGAAATTTTCCGATATAGGTCAGGTTTTGGACGTTTCCGAATCGAGAGTATGTCAGATACACTCTCAGGCGGTGGCGAAAATGAAGAGATTTATGGCAGATTATATCAATACTAAGGAATAAGGCAGAATACCGAAAGGAGTTATTATGCTGAGAGGATATTATACTGCGGCAAACGGCATTATAAACGAACAGCGTATACTTAACGTTATCACCAACAATATGGCAAACGTCAAGACGGCGGGATATAAAAACGAGACGGCGATACACACCACCTTTGCCGACGAGCTGCTTCTTATCAACGGCAAAAAGAGCGAGACGGGCACTATAAGATACCGTACCCTTGACAATACATATACAAATCTTGAGCAGGGCTCCTTTGAGGTCACAGGCTCACGCATGGACGCGGCGCTTATCGGCAACGTGTACTTCAACATTCGTCAGCGCACCACGGGAGACGTTCTTCTCACAAGGAACGGTCAGTTCTCCCTTGACGCGGAGGGCTGTCTTGCGCTGGGCTCATCGGGCAGGATACTGGACGAAAACGGCGATGATATACCTCTTGGCACGGCGAATTTCACCATCTCCCGCGACGGCGTTATCACCACCGACGACGGCAGGACATACCGCTTGGGTCTTACATATCTCCCTGCCGATACGGAGATAGAGCGTGTTGACAGCAATATGTTCCGTCCTTACGACGGCTTTGAAACGGGCAATATTCCCGCAGGCGAGGCTTACGAAGTCCGTCAGGGCAGCTATGAGCGCTCCAATGTGGACATTGCCGAGGAGACCCTTAAAGCCATGGATTCGCAGAACGTTTTCACAGCCTGCTCCACGGCGCTGAAGATAATGAATTCGGTAAATCAGATCGCCGCCAACGATCTGGCTAAGATACAGTAAAGGAAAGGATAAGGTAATATGAGCAACATAGGATATTATACCGCAGGCTCGGGCGTTATAAGCTACCAGCTGGGCATGGATATTACGGCGAACAATCTTGCAAACGTCAATACCAACGGCTTTAAGGCGGCGCGACCCTCCTTTGCCGAACTTATATACACAAAGCGCAACACGGACAACGAGGAAGTGCAGTTCGGTCACGGCTCCAAGGTCGACAAGACCGACCTAATGTTTGAGCAGTCACAGCTGAGGAACACGGGACGTATCCTTGACTATGCCGCTCTGGACGAGGGCTTCTTTGCGGTGGAGACGGCGTCGGGCGAGACCTGCTACACCAAGGACGGCGCGTTCTATCTCAGTCACATGGAGGACGGCTCATATCTGCTGTGCGATTCCGCAGGCGGCTTTATACTGGACTATGACGGCAACAGGATAACCGTACCTTTCGTTGAAGGCACTACCGAGATAGACTCGGTGGCTCTCACGGAGATGATAGGAACATATAAATTTGAAAATCCCTACGGTCTGGACGAGGCAAGCAGCAACTACTACCGCGCAAATCTCTCCAGCGGAGAGGCTGTCGCCGACAGGAGCGTACAGAAAAAGTCCCGTTATCTTGAGGCTTCTTCTACCAATGTTGCCAACGAAATGTCGAAGGTCATCGAATATCAGAGGGCTTTTCAGCTTAATATAAACATGGTAAAGACCCATAATCAGCTGGAGGAGCTGGTCAACAACCTGCGCAACTGATCGGGTGCGGAATAATTGAGGGGGTAATTGCTCTCGGAAAGGAATATAATTAAATGGCTCTTACAAATATCGAGGACCTTGGCGAGATGCAGATGGACGTCCTCAAGGAAATAGGAAATATAGGCTCGGGCAACGCCGCAAGCGCTCTGTCCACCATGCTTGGCTGTGTGACGGATATATCCGTGCCGTCGGTCAGGCTGCTGGATTTCGGAGACGCGGTGAATTTTCTTGGGGGTCCCGAGAATATCGCTATAGGTATGCTGGTAAATCTTACGGGGGATATTTCCGGCATGATGCTCTATGTGCTGCAGCATTCCTGCGCAAGCATGATGACAAGTGCGGTGTTCGGCAGCAATATAGAAGATATAGGAAACATGAATGAAATGGAGAGCTCCTTTATCGGCGAGGTGGGCAATATTATGTCCGCTTCGTACATAAACGCTATTGCTTCTCTGACGGGGCTGACTATTGACATATCCGTGCCGCATATGTGTGTTGACATGGTGGGCGCTATTCTCAGCGTTCCGGCGGTACAGTTTGCGCAGATAGGAAATAAGGTGCTCTTCATTGACGACAGCTTCGTTATAGGCGGCAGTGAGGTCAAGAGCAATATGATCCTTGTTCCCGAAATGGCCTCCCTTGAAATGCTGTTCAACAGATTGGGAGTAGGTATCTGATCATGGGAGTTATAACGGTAGGAATCGCAGATCTGAATATTGCAAAGGAGCCTGATGTGCTGGCGACTTACGCCCTCGGCTCCTGCGTGGGAATATGTCTTTACGATCCCGATAAGAAAATTGCGGGTCTGGCGCATATTATGCTGCCCTTGAGCAAGGAGGCGGCAGGAAGCGCTGTGGACAACCGCAGGCGCTACGCCGACACGGGCATTACGGAGCTTATACAGACAATGTCTCTGAGCGGAGCTTCGCCCTCCCGTCTGGTGGCGAAGATAGCTGGCGGCGCGCAGATGTTCAGCACCACCTCGTCCGTATTCAACATCGGCGAGAGAAACGTTGCCGCGGTGAAAAAAATACTGGCGGCATACAGGATCAGGATAATCGCGGAGCAGACAGGCGAAAACTTCGGCAGAACGGTGTTCTTCTATCCCGAGGACGGCACTATGGAGATCCGCGCGGCTTCAAGGCAGACGGTAAGACTTTAATAATATAAAAAAATCTTGTACGGCGGGGTGCTATACAAGATTTTTTGTTTATTCTAATACTAAACACCAATAAAAAACGGGAAAAAATCTGCGCCGAAATCCAATA
>JBJEQM010000179.1:0-7808 GCA_051881755.1 Oscillospiraceae bacterium | reverse complement strand
TGATTGTTCTTACCATCTGAGATGTGTAAGAGTTCTCGTTGTCGTACCAGGAAACTACCTGTACTTCGTAGAGGTCGTCAGCGATCTTAGCAACCATTGTCTGTGTTGCATCGAAGAGAGAGCCGTACTTCATGCCGATAACGTCGGAAGAAACGATCTGATCTTCGTTGTAGCCGTAGGACTCGGAAGCAGCAGCCTTCATAGCAGCGTTGATGCCTTCCTTAGTAACGTCTGTGCCCTTAACAACAGCTGTGAGGATAGTTGTGGAGCCTGTGGGAACAGGTACACGCTGAGCAGAGCCGATGAGCTTGCCGTTGAGCTCGGGGATAACAAGACCGATAGCCTTAGCAGCGCCTGTGGAGTTAGGAACGATGTTAGCAGCGCCTGCTCTTGCTCTTCTCAGGTCGCCCTTTCTGTGAGGACCGTCGAGGATCATCTGGTCGCCTGTGTAAGCGTGGATTGTGGACATGATACCGCTCTGGATAGGAGCATAATCGTTAAGAGCCTTAGCCATAGGAGCAAGGCAGTTTGTTGTGCAGGAAGCAGCGGAGATGATCTTGTCATCAGCTGTAAGAGTCTTTTCGTTTACGCTGTAAACGATAGTCTTGAGGTCGTTGCCTGCGGGAGCGGAGATAACAACCTTCTTAGCGCCTGCGTCGATGTGAGCCTGAGACTTGTCCTTAGAGCAGTAGAAGCCTGTGCACTCGAGAACAACGTCAACGCCGATCTCGCCCCAAGGAAGATCCTTAGCGTCCTTCTCGGCATAGATCTTGAGGGTCTTGCCGTCAACTGTGATCGTGCCTGCTTCGTCGTCAGCGGAAACTGTGTGGAGGTTCTCGCCGATTCTGCCGCAGTAGCCGCCCTGAGCTGTATCATACTTAAGGAGCTGAGCGAGCATGGAAGGCTTTGTAAGGTCGTTGATTGCAACTACCTCATAACCCTCTGCACCAAACATCTGTCTGAATGCGAGACGACCGATACGACCGAAACCATTGATTGCAACTTTAACTGACATGATAAATTTTCCTCCTAAAAAGAAATTTTTTAGTCTTGGCAAAAAAACATATTGCTCTTTGCCGTACATATTTATTTTACTCTATTTTTTTGATTTTGGCAATACCTTTTGATAAAAAAATAACATTTCTTTTGAAAGTTTTTTCTTTGTATTGATGTTCTCACGCTCAAAATGACAAATCTGTGATAAAATCAAGAAAAAATTATAATATTTTTATAAAGTCCTCGCCATACATGATAATTTGTGATATAATATTTTTATATACTGCATTACGGAAAGGACGGATAATATGAACAAAAGCGAGGCATTTTCCCTGCTGAAAAAGCTGTACGGCGGAGCGGACGTTCCCACGGCGGTCATCAGCGGCGGAGAAATATGGGAAAATCCTGCCTTTGCCAAGGGCTTTGCATTTATGTCCCGCGGCGAAAGAGAGGGCTTTATAAAGGATACGGCGGATAAAGGCGGCACAGGCTGTACTATTATAAATAATACCGCTTATACATACAGCACCTTCGGCACGTCGGAAGCGTCGGTGTTGGAGATAACGGGCAGCGAGCCGCTGAAAAGGCTTTTCGCCCTGCCCGAGGTCAGAAGCTACTTTAAATATGTATTCTCACGGCTGAGAAGCTCGGTAAACAGCGTGTCGGTGGCGGCGGACGAATTATACGCCGCGCTGTCATCGGATAAAATATCCGACGGCGCTTTTATCGCGGACAGACTTAACTGCATTGACGGCGGCATCTCGGGGATAATCGGCGCAATTCTCGACCCCGAGCAGATGATACTGCTCACCGACGGCTCTCTTGAAGCGGCGACGGTCTGCATAAAGGACGAGCTGGAGAAAATACTGTGCTCTTTCGGCTTGATAAGACTTTACGCCGAGGACGGACTGTATGCGCGGCTCAGCCGCAGTACATTAAAGGTCATTATCGCCGACGTTATATCGAAATGCCTGAAAAGCGGCTGCAAGGAGGAGAAAATATCCGTCAGCGCACAGGGCGGCGGCATTATAAAGGTAAGCATCTGCGCCGAGGGTGCGGACGTGTCCTTTGACAGCGCGGAAGACCTGTTCTTCTCCTATATGTGCGACGTGTTCTGCGGCGAGAGCGCCTGCAGCTGTACAAGACGGTCTGTCGGCGGCAGATTTGAGTTTATACTGGAGTTCCCCTCGGTGGATATGGATAAGATACAGGTCTTTGCAAATACCCCGTTCAAGCATACCGCAGGGCGTTTTGACCCCGTCACCATACGCATGACGGAAATACGCGGCTCGGAACGATATATTCCGTTTAACGGGAAATAATATATAATAGTATAAGGGTCGACCCCGGAAAGGATATAAAAATGAAAATGAATATTATAAAAAAGACGGCTGCTGCTCTGACGGCGCTGGTAATGTGCGCGGCGCTGTTTGCAGGCTGCTCAAAGAATAAAGAGCCCGATGAAACGAGCGCAACTCTGCCCCAGAGCGGAGAGCTGAATATTGCGGGCGATGAAGAGATGCAGGAGGGCGTAATAACTACCCGTCCTCTTAACGAGGGCGACGTTTACGCCATCAACAAATTCAAGGTAGAGCCTCTGCCTGCAAACTATCAGCTGGCGGTAAAATCGCAGGAAAATCAGGGTATGGTATTCGTCAACGGCGTGTCCAAGATAACCGTTATGGCGATAAACTATAAGGAGGATCTGCAGGACTTGGCGACCTATGCCGACTCCGCCTGCGCGGCTTTGAAGCTGAACAATATGCTGTATCAGAGCGACACGGATTTCAGCGAGCCTCAGAATACCAAGATAGCAGGCTTTGACGCTGTCACCTATGATTTCACCATCACACAGAACGATGTGGAGGAAACGGTCAACGAGGACGGCAAAAAGGAAGTTGTCAGCAAGACCCCTATCGCGTGGTACAAGAGCAGGATATACTTCTTCTACTCCGACAAGGACGCATACTACGCTCTCTTCGAGACCACCAAGGACGACTGGGACAGCACCATCGGCGGCTTTGAGGAGTTTATGGCGAACGTTACAATTGATGAAAACGCCGTAAATGACCCCGTGGAGGAAGCGGCGCAGCAGTGACCTCCGCGAATATTTCGGAAAAGACTTGACAAAAATATATATTGGGTGTATAATGTAACCATAAAGAAGGAATTGTGTGTCCATGTTGTTCACACCAACAGAATGCCCCCGAAGTGCCAGCTTCGGGGGCATTCTGTTTGCTAAATGTGATACGGGTTAATTGTCGGAATGGTCATGTCTATCTAACCACTTGCATATGTAATTCGATATTACACCTGCCGCGATAGACAATAAGAAGGAAATTGCGTAGTCCATATTTTCACCTCCAATCCCTGCCAGATTGCTCCGACAGTTCAGAAGCCGACAATGGATATATTATAGCATATTATGGCGAAAAGTCAAAATAAACAGTATAATAAATTGCCATAATATGTATATCCATGTGTGACAAAAAATATTTTTCTTTACGCAAAATATATACTAAAAGTATATTTACAATATATTATACCATATATAATTCTGCCTGGCTACAATAAATTGTCATAAATAACAATTAACATATTATAATTTAGAGCGTGTTTTGTGCAAATATCCAAAAGTGATTTTTTGATGCAACAAAACGCACTTTTTTTTGCACTATTTATATGACAGGTCTTTTAAGGGGAAAGATTTTGTGGTATAATGTTATTATTAATCAGTCTGCCCTTATGGCGGTTGAGAGGTGATAGCAACTAATGAATACGGATTTCTCCCGATGCGTAAAAGAAGCTCGGGCGGGCAGCGCGGACGCTTTCGCGCAGCTTTATTCACTCGTATATAAGGATTTATACCGCATTGCTCTTATAAACCTTAAAAATAATCAACACGACGCTTCCGATGTGGTTAGTGACACTGTTCTGGAAGCTTACTCCTCCATAAAAAATCTGAGGGACGAAAAAGCCTTTAAAGCCTGGATAATAAAGATCCTTACTGTAAAGATAAAAAACAAGCAGAAGGAATATATACAGAGAGATAGAAACAGGCAGGATTTGGAAGACCTCGACAGTGTAGAACAAGAGAGATCCGAAGAGATAAATTATAACGGATTGGAAATAATGGATGAGTTTGCTAAACTGAACGAGGAAGAAAGACTTGTTTTATCGTTAAGCGTGGTTTCAGGCTACAAAAGCGAAGAGATCGCCGGAATGATCGGCAGTTCTGCAAATACCGTTCGTTCAAAGGTGGCAAGAGCTAAGATAAAGCTGAAACAGCTGCTAACGGAAAAATGATGAAAGGAGGTTGGAATTTATGACATTTGACGACAAGCTTAACGAGCTGATTGAACGGGTCGAGGTTCCCGATGAACTCTCCCCCGAAAATATTGCGGCAATGCTGAAAGCAAGAGCCGCAGAGCCCTCTATGGCGACGGAACACAGAAATATAAAGTCCGCGCCCAACTTCGCTGCACAACGCCGTACTATTATAATGAGGACTTCAGCCGCTGTTGCTGCCTGCGCAGTTTTTGCGGTAGGTATGCTTGCCTTTAACGACAATAACGACGATGTGGGTCAGATAGACGATCAGATAAGCTATGCTGCTGTATCTCCCGATTCCTACGACGATCTGTATAATATATACACGGGAATATACCTTGACGGAAACGCTCCCGAAGAGACGCCGTCCGAGGGAACAACTGCTCCCGCCGACGGAACGGAACCTATCGCCGAAGTGCGTGAGCTCCCCGAGGAGACCCTTGCGGATCCCGAGGCTTCCGAGTTTACTTCTCTTGAAAGCGCAGGCATTATGCGCGCGGACATCGTTAAATCCGACGGCTCAAACTTATATTGTATCTCGGGCAATAAGCTTTATATAGTATCCATGGAGACCATGACGGTCATTGCGGAGCTTGAAAACAAGCTTAATCCCCCCGTAGAGCTTTACATTTCGGACAACAGGCTCATTCTTGTGTCAAAGGAAAACGAGGAAGTTCAGACAGCTGATATCCCCGACGGCACAGCGTCCGACAACACCTCTTCCGTAACCGCTCCACCCGCTTCCGATGTTCCAGCAGACGAAACGGACACTGTCTCAAAAACGGATGACCGCTTAAATTCCGACAAGCCCGACGTCAGCCGTGCAGGCGCTGTTTGCCGCACTAACGCAGTCGTTGATATCTACGACATCAGCGATAAGACAAATCCCACGCACATCACAAATTATAAACAAAACGGCAGTTATACGTCCTCGCGCATTGTCGGCGGCGTGCTTTATATGGTAACGGAGTACTGCAATTACCGCAGCGCTCCGCTGGATAAAAACGCCGACCTTGACAGCTATGTCCCCGCATATTATATGGACGGAGAGAAACACTACGTCGCCGCAGGAGACATTACCGTTCCCGCCAACGCCAACAGCACCGATTATACCGTGATATCCGCGGTAAATATCGAAAGCGGCACAGCGGCGGTAAAGGCTGTCCTTGGCAGCAGCAGGAATGTATACTGCTCCGCCGATACCCTGTATATTGCAGGCGTCGGCAAGAGCAATTCCGATTCCGATTACAGCGTTATCACAAGCTTCAGCCTTTCGGACGAGGGCATGACCTATAAGGCAAGCTCCTCCGTCGCAGGAAAGGTAATTTCGGGCAGTATGAACGAATATAACGGCGTATTCCGCATCGCTACCGAGATAAAAGACGAAAACGGCACGTCAGCGGCGATATACGTCCTTGACGATACCCTTACGGCAGTAAGGAGCGCAGGACAGCTGCTTGCAGGACAGAATGTTACATCGGTACGGTTTGAGGAAAATTATGCAAGCCTTTATATAAACGGCGAGAGCGAGGCGGCAATGGTCATCGACCTGAGCTGTGACCCTCCCGTTCAGGCGCAGTCTTCCGTGGGAAGATCGGCTTATCTTTACAGCTTCTCCGACAATATGCTCCTTGGACTGAGCAAGGCGGAGAACGGTATTGAGCTGACAATGTACAACTCCGACGGACTTGTAACAGGCACGGCGGTAATTGCCGGTGACGGCGCTGAGGTAAGCTCCCCCGCCTTAAAGGACAGACGGGCGCTGCTTATTGATACCGAACGTTCCCTTATCGGCGTACCCGTTTACGAGCATAACGAGTTCGGCACAAGAAGCCGCTACTTTGTATGCAAGTACACCGAGGGCGTCGGCTTTGAAACGGCAGGCTCCATTGAGTACAGCGACCTTGACGACAGCCGCATTTTCAAGCGCGCGGTCATCAGTGACGATACACTTTATGTTATCGGCGGCACAAGGATAGTAGCTGTCCAGCTGGAGGATTTCAAGGTTATCGATTCCTACGAATTTTAAGACAACAAAACGTAATTATATCGGCTGCGAATATTGTCCGCAGCCGATTTTTTATACTAATAACCAATTGTTCTATGGATAAAGACGGCGGATAGAATACGTCCAATCAAGGAAAACGACCGCAGACAGGCTGCCGCCTGTCAAGGAAGTTTGACGCAGAGTGGACGTATTATAGCCGCCGTATTTGTCCATAGGTTAACAGGTTATTAGTATTATCATATTAATACATTATGCGGCATAAAATAAACGGCGACCATATAAAAAGGAGTGGTATCATGAAAATAGGTATACTTGGCGCAGGAGGTATCGCGCGGAAAATGGCGTATACCGTCCTGCGCACGAAAAATGCGGAGCTGGCGGCAATAGGCTCGCGGAGCATTGAAAAGGCGGAGATATTCGCCGCAGAGTTTGCCGTACCCAAAGCCTACGGCAGCTATGAAGCGCTGGCGGAGGATAAGGATATAGACCTTATTTACGTTGCAACGCCCCATTCGCGGCATTACGAGGACTGTATGCTCTGTATGAAAAACGGCAGGAACGTCCTGTGCGAAAAGGCGTTCACGGCAAACGCCCGTCAGGCGGCGGAGCTGACAGAATATTCGGAGCAGCAGGGTATCTTTCTGGGGGAAGCCATGTGGACGCGGTTCATGCCCCTGCGCTTTGTGCTGGAGGATATACTGCAAAGCGGAATTATCGGCAGGGTCACGTCTCTGACGGCAAACCTCGGCTATCCCATCGAAAACGTGGAGCGGCTGAAAGAGCCTGCTCTGGCGGGCGGCGCTCTGCTTGACCTTGGGGTATATACAATAAACTTTGCCTCCATGGTTTTCGGCACGGAGGTGGAGAATATCACGTCATCATGCGTGAAAAACGAACGCGGCGTTGATATGCACAACAGCATTATAATGGAGTTCAGCGGCGGCAGGACGGCGCTGCTCCACAGCAATATGACCTCCGCCACCGACCGCCGCGGCATGATATACGGCACGCTGGGACGTATCGAGGTAAAAAACATCAACAATTACGAGGGCATATCCGTGTATCTTAACGACGGTGAGGTGAAGTATTATATTGCGCCGCCGCAGATAAGCGGCTACGAATACGAGCTTGAAGCCGCCATGACGGCGATATCCCGCGGCAGAACGGATTGCGAGGAAATGCCCCACGCCGAGACCCTGCGGATAATGAAGATAATGGACGGTCTGCGGGCAGAGTGGGGCGTGAGGTTTCCGTTTGAGTGAGTTTAGGGAATAATGAAAAGTGAATAGAGAATAGTGAATAGTGAGAGTTTGCGGCTTGCTATTCACTTTTTTATGCGGTTAAATCGGAATTTAGCGCAGTACGCAAAATCCGCGAAGCGGACCAGCTGGTCCAGCGCAGCCGCGCTGGTCAGGTGTTCAGAGGGCTGAAAGCCCTTTGGTCGCGCTCCGCAGAGCGCGAAATCTCCTAAAAC
>JBJEQM010000178.1:0-2034 GCA_051881755.1 Oscillospiraceae bacterium | reverse complement strand
CCCCCCGACAACCCCGCACCTGCACTTCTCGGCGGTATCGTTACTGCGGTTTTCGACGGACAGACCGTTCACTGGGTCAAGCAGGAGGTATTCACCACGCTGAAATTCGTGGTGGTGATCCCCGACTTTGAGCTGAAAACCGAAAAGGCGCGCGCCTGTCTGCCAAAGGAGGTCTCCCACAAGGACGCGGTATACAATCTGTCACGCGCGGCGCTGTTCTCCGCTTCCCTGCTGACGGGCAAATACGAAAATCTCCGCACGGCGGTACATGACCGTCTGCACCAGCCCTACAGAATGGAGCTTATCCCTCACGGCAGAGAGGTTTTCGACACGGCGTACAGTCTTGGCGCTTACGCTGCATATCTCAGCGGCGCAGGACCTGCTCTCATGGCTATCGTGGACGGCGAAAACGAGTTCTTCTGCGGCAAGATGAGATTCGCTCTTGAGCGCATGGGTCTGGAAAGCTGGCAGGTACATGAGCTTCACATCGACAATTTAGGTACAAAGCTTATTGATTAATTATCATTAGGGGGATACTATGGAGATCGATTATTTTTCCGAGACCAGGGACGACAACGATCCCATTGAATTATACAAAGCATTGAAATGGTACGGTCTGCCGGGATACACCGACGAGGAGATCGACAAGGCGCGGCGCAACAGCTTCTACTCCGTTTACGCTTACGACGGCATGAAGCTTGTGGGACTGGGCAGAGTCGCCTCGGACGGCTTCACAGCCGCCGTAATGAGCGGCATATGCGTCCGTCCCGACTACCGCCGACAGGGTATCGGAGAACAAATAGTCACCCGTTTGGTATATCATTGTCAATCCGGCGATTATCAGATGAATGTACAGATATTCTGCGAGGACAGCCTGCGTCCGTGGTATGAAAAGCAGGGCTTTGAAAACTGCGCGGTGGGCATGAGAAAGCGCATGATACTCCCCGAGGACACCTGCCGCCTGCGCAAGTGCTTCCGCGAAATATACGGCATTGAGCAGATAACCGACGTTTACCCCGACTTTTACTGGTACAATTTCGACTCTTTCGGCGAGTTCCGCTACACGGGCACTTTCACCGACGGCGAGCTTGTACCCTCCCTGTTCATGACCTTCTATTGCAGCGAGCACGGCTTCGGCGCGGAGATCGACTTCCGATGCGTCAGCGATTTCGAGATAAGCTGCAGCGGAGTCCGCACTCAACTGTCTTCCTTTGATATATCCAGCGTTCCCGACGGCGGAGACAAGCGGCGCTATCTCATACGCTCCCTTGAAAACGACAATATAAGCTTTTTCTGCGAAAGCTTCCACATAATAAGCGTTTTTACCGTTAACGAATAGGATATAATATATGATAACTGCCACTACCTCCTCCCCCGAGGAGACCATTGAATTTGCAAAAAAAATAGGCTCACTTCTCCGCGGCGGCGATATTATCGCCTACAAGGGCGGACTGGGTGCAGGAAAAACCACGTTCACAAGAGGTCTTGCCATCGGTATGGGTCTGCCCGACGAGGTCAGTTCCCCGACCTTTGCTCTGGTCAACGAGTACCGCGGCAAGGATATCACTCTTTATCATTTTGACATGTACCGCATTATGAATGCGGAGGCACTTGAAACGACGGGATTTTATGACTATATTTCCGACGACAGCGTTATTGCGGTGGAGTGGTCCGAAAATATCGAGGACTGCCTGCCCGACAAAATGATCACTATTACTATTGCGCAGAACGGTGAATGTGAGCGCACTATAACGGTAGAGGGAGATGAGCGATTTGATCTTACTTGGAATTGATACTTCGGGAAAAACTGCTTCCGTGGCGGTTTGCAACGAAAACAGCGTACTTGCTCAGACCTCGGTTTTAACAAGGCTGACCCATTCGCAGATAATCATGCCGCTGTGTACCGAGGTACTGAAAAACGCAGGACTTGATCTTTCGGCGGTGGACGCTTTCACCGTTTCCAACGGTCCCGGCTCGTATACGGGACTGCGTATCGGAGTTTCCGCCGTCAAGGCAATGAGCTTCGCCCTAAAC
>JBJEQM010000177.1:0-2035 GCA_051881755.1 Oscillospiraceae bacterium | reverse complement strand
ATTAGTATTTACCGAACCGTCGGGATTTTTCTTTATGCCCGCAGGCTTTTTGCCTAAGAATACCTTAGTTTCCATAGGCTCTCTCAGGGGGTCGATAGGGGGATTTGTTACCTGTGAGGCGTTAATGAGTATCTTGTCCCAGTATACGGGATAATCCTTAGGCGTACCCATTGATGAAAGCAGCACGCCGCCGCTCTCCGCCTGACGGTAATTCTCCAGCATAATCTGCTGTGTATAGTTGGCGCTTTCGCGGAAGCTGTTCTCGCTCTGGCGTATCTTCAATGCGCCTGTGGGGCAGATGCATACGCAGCGCTGGCAGTCTACGCATTGTGCGTCGCGGGTCAGCATTTTATCATAGTCCGCGTCGTAGAAATGTACCTCGTTGGAGCATTGTCTTTCGCAGGCGCGGCATTTTATACATTTATCGGTATTTCTGATCACTTCAAACTGTGCAGGAAAGAAATTTACAGGCATTTTCTTTTACCCTCCTCGCTTAAATTTACAATAACAGGCTCGCCGCCGCGGGGACTCCAAATCTTTTCGCAGTCGGGGCATATTGCTCTGATAGCGCACTCCTCGCTGGCGATATAAACCATATCTTCCTTTTCGGCAACTACCATGGAACGAAGCTTAAGACGGTCGTTGAGCGCCATAAGTCCGCCGTTGTAGCCGAGGATAATGGAGAAGGGTCCTGTTATAAGGAGGCTGGAAAATGCGTTTCGGAAATATTTCAGCTTCTCCGCTTTTTCGGGCTCCATACGGTCGATCTCGCTCCAGAAAGGCGCGGCAATTATGCTTGAGATGTCCTCAAGGCTCAATTCCTGCTTTCTGTTGAGAAAATCAAAAATGTATGTTATGACCTCGGTATCCGTGAGCAGAGTACATTTATATCCGAACATTTCGATATAGCGGCGGTTTGCGTCGTAAGAGGAAATTTCGCCGTTATGTACTATAGTATAATCGAGAAGTGAGAACGGGTGCGCGCCGCCCCACCAGCCGGGAGTATTTGTGGGATAACGTCCGTGGGCTGTCCACGCGTAGCCGTCGTACTCGTCAAGACGGTAAAATTCGCCTACGTCCTCGGGGTAGCCTACCGCTTTGAATACGCCCATGTTCTTGCCGCTGGAGAAAACGTATGCGCCGTCGATATCGTTATTTATCCTGATAACACACTGTACAACAAATTCCTTTTCGTCAAGCTGTGACGAGGCAATTTTTGTGGGCAGGGGATTTACAAAATAACGCCAGATAAGAGGCTCGTTTGTGATCGCGGGCACCTTTTTTGTGGGGATACGGCTCAGGTTTACGACGTCGAAGTGACGGTCGAGAAAACGCTCGGTCTCCTCTCTTGCCGTGTTGGAGCTGTAGAAAACATGGAACGCGTACAGATCCTTGTATTCGGGATAGATGCCGTAGCCTGCGAAGCCGCCGCCAAGTCCGTTTGAGCGGTCGTGCATATAGGATATAGACTTTACCACATCGCTGCCGTTAAGACGGCGTCCGTCCCTGCTGATAAAGCCTGAAATAGCGCAACCCGACGGAATTCTGATCTCACCTTCATTTAAAAGCATATACTCACTCTCCTGAAAAAATCTTTGCTGCGGCGCATTTATACTTTTGTCCTGCAGCCGACTGTAATGATAATAACATATGAAAAGAAATTTGTCAATAGGTTTTTGCAAGAAAAATATCTAAAACTTGCAAAAATGAGTAAATATTTTATGAATGACGGTATTTTTGATTAAAAAAAGCAATTATATGATATTTAACTTTCATTTTGTGGTTATACAGGGTATAAAAATACGTTATATACATTTTGCATTAAAACTTGACAAACACCATATCAAATGTTATAGTATATGTATAAGATTTATGACGAAAAATAAATGTTAAATATATTATATTCGGATCTATGGAAAAGGAGTGCGGAGTATGAAATGTCCTCATTGCGGTGCCGAAGTAAAAGAAGGAGCGGGCTTCTGCGGCTCGTGCGGATACGACCTTTCGGCGGATAACATTATGAAAACCCTTGACG